>NZ_PJAV01000136.1:0-35330 GCF_002836695.1 Pseudoalteromonas sp. 78C3 | reverse complement strand
TAAATTCAACCTTGAAAGAACAACAGACCCTTATATAAAACTATCTGACACAAAAAAGCCGAGCTTAATAAGCTCGGCTTTTATAAGTGCATTTTAGTAATTATGCGCTTGGGTATTCGCGGTACGCACGTTCTATATTTTTAGCCTGCTTTTTAGAAATACCTAAATGAGCAAGTGCTACACGTAAACGGGCGCGTGATAAGTCAGACCCTAATATTTCCATTGCATCAAGCACTGACGTACTTGATGTTTTGCCAGTAATTGCGACAAATATTGGCTCTAAAAAGTCTTTAATTTTTAGCTCATGGAATGTTGCAACTTCTTTTGCGATTGCAAAAATAGCGGGCTTTTCAAAGCTACGCAAGCCTTCAAGCTGCCATACAAAAAATTGTAGCGCTTGGCGAATCACATTTTCGTCTGCTTTGCCGGCTGTTAATAGCGCAGGATCGTAAGTTGGAATACCACCTACAAAGTGCCCTGCAAGCTCAACCATATCCGACAGCGTATTAATACGTGTTTTAACTTCTGGTAATATTTTAGCTAACATTTCGCCATTAAACTTCCAATCAACAAAGCGCTGAATTAACTGCTCGTCGGTTAGATTTTCGCGGATCCACATGCCGTTTAACCAGCTTAATTTATCTACGTCGAATACTGGACCACCAAGCGATACGCGCTTCATGTCGAAGTTTTCAATCATCTCATTAAGTGTGAACTTTTCACGCTCATCAGGCATTGACCAACCCATACGGCCTAAGTAGTTAAGCACGGCTTCTGGCAGGTAGCCCATTTCTTTATAGTAATTAATAGACGTTGGGTTTTTACGCTTAGACAGCTTTGATTTATCTGGGTTACGTAATAACGGTAAGTGACCAAGTACTGGCGCTTCCCAACCAAAATCTTCATAAAGCTTTAACAGCTTAGGTGCTGAGTTAATCCACTCTTCGCCACGGAAAATATGACTAATTTCCATATGGTGGTCATCAACTACGTTCGCTAAAAAGTACGTTGGGAAACCATCTGCTTTTAATAGCACTTGCATGTCTACGTTTTCCCACGGGATCTCAATTTCATCACGTAGGTAGTCGTTAAACTTAAATGTGCCTTCGCTTGGGATTTTCATACGTATAACGTAAGGTTTGCCTTCAGCTAAGTTTGCTTTAATTTCTTCATCTGTATGGTTTAAACCACGACCGTCATATTTAGGGCGTAGGCCTTCTGCCATTTGCTCTTCACGCATTTGATCAAGCTCTTCGCTTGTTGCAAAGCAGTAAAACGCTTTACCATCGTCAACTAACTGATGCGCGTATTTTTTATATAAATCGCTACGCTCAGATTGACGGTAAGGACCAAATTCGCCACCCACATCAGGACCATGATCCCACTCAAGCCCTAACCAACGTAGGCTATCCATAATCGCAAGTTCAGACTCTGGCGTGCTACGTACTTGGTCTGTATCTTCTATACGAAGTACAAATTCACCGCCTTGTTGTTTAGCAAAACAGTAGTTAAATAAGGCGATATAAGCGGTGCCAAGATGCGGGTCACCAGTTGGCGACGGGGCAACACGGGTGCGAATTGTCATGGTATATTCTCTTTAAATAAGTGAGATAATAAAAGTGGTTTATGCAGCTACTTTGTTTAAGTAAGCAATAATATCGTTTGATTCGTAAAGCCATTGTACTTGACCGTTTTGCTCTATACGCAGGCAAGGTACTTTAACTTTGCCGCCTTGCTCTAGTAGTTCTTGACGATATTGCTCATTATTTTTCGCATCACGCGTTTCTATGTTTAAGCCTTCACGCTTAATGGCGCGGCGCACTTTTACACAAAACGGGCATGCTTTAAATTGATACAGTTTAAATTGTGAGGTTTGCTGATCAAGCTGTGCTTGCTCGTCGCTTGCACGCTTTTTACTGCGAGGAGTAAATACAAAATTAAAGAATAAGATTATACAACCTAAAAACCAACGAACTAATTTCATGTTCTGTGCTCTGCTTACAACAATTTAAGGAGCCAGATTTTAGCACAAATTTACAATCAAAAAAGTGTAATACTGCGAGAATTACACTCAAGTAATTTAATTTACTAAAAGTGCTTCTATAGCAATACCATATCATCCCTATGAAGTACTTCTGCGCCACTATCGTAATCGAGTAATAGGCCTATTTGACTAGAGTGCGCACCCTTTATTTTATTTACCTCGGTACTACTAAAGCGCGTTAAGCCCCGTGCAATCACTTGATTTTTATTATCTATTAAATCAATTAAATCACCGCGTTCAAAACGTCCAAATGCATTAGTAACGCCTTTAGCGAGTAAGCTAGCGCCTTTATTTTGAAGGGCGCCAATAGCACCTGTATCAATAACAATTTGGCCGTTACTTTTTGGCCCGGCTAGTAACCATTTTTTACGGCCATCTTTTGGAGCAGTGAGTTTTAAAAAACGCGTGCCTGGTAACTCGTCACTCATGCATTTTAAAATAACGTTTTTACCTGCACCTTTAGCAATAATAACTTCTACACCTGCGCGCCTTGCAATGTCGGCGGCTTGCAGTTTAGTCGCCATACCGCCGGTGCCTAAATTTGTGCCACTGCCACCAGCAAGTTGGCGCAGCTCATCGTTTATATCTGTTACTTCGCCAATGAGGGTGGCATCGGCGTTTGTGCGCGGATCGCTGGTAAATAACCCTTCTTGATCGGTAAGTAGCAGTAACTTATTAGCATTAGCCAAAATAGCGACAAGTGCCGATAAATTATCGTTGTCGCCTACTTTTATTTCGCTGGTAGCGACTGCGTCATTTTCGTTAATGATGGGTACAACGTCGTAATTTAATAATGCATTGAGTGTATCGCGGGCATTAAGGTAGCGCTCTCTGTCGTCTACATCAGCGCGAGTAAGCAGCATTTGCCCCACATTTACCCCATATAAAGCAAACAAGCTCTGCCAAATATGAATAAGTTGACCTTGTCCAATTGCAGCAAGCATTTGTTTATCAATTAAGCTTCTGCCACAGGGTTTTAATAGTTGTTCGCGCCCAGCAGCAACCGCGCCGCTCGATACTAAAATAACCTGATGCCCCTGCTTTTTAAGCTCGCAGCATTGGCGTACTAATTCAACCATATGTGCTTTATCTAGTTTATCGGTGCCGCCAGTAAGTACGCTTGTACCAAGCTTTACAACTATTACCTGTTCCCTTTGCATGTGTTTTTTACTACTGATTAATTAAAGATGAATTAATTTATACCAGCTCGGTATTTTTGAACAAGTTAAAAATATTCATGCTAGGATCTGATTTTATTAAATTATGTAAATTACTCTCTATGCCTGCCAGTTTATGTCTAATTATTGCCACCTTTTTATGGGGCAGCTCTTTTATTGCGCTCAAATATGCCATTGCCATTTACGACCCTGCCTTGGTGATATTTTTACGCATGCTCACCACGTTAGTTTTGTCGCTTTGTTTATGGCGCTACGTTATTCGGTTTGAGTATTTAAAAGGTGACTGGAAGTATTTAGTGGGTATGTCGCTTGCTGAGCCTTGCTTGTACTTTTTATTTGAAGGTCATGCAATGGAATATACGTCAGCCTCACAGGCGGGTGTTATTGTGTCGTGCTTGCCTATTATTATTGCGCTACTTGCCTTTTTATTGCTTAAAGAATACATAAGTAAATCCATCGTGGTCGGTTTTACGCTATGTATTGGCGGCAGTATTTTACTTACTCTTCTTTCACCCAATTCTGAGCAGGCACCTAATCCGCTGTTGGGTAACTTTTTAGAGCTTATGGCGATGGTGTGCGCTGCATTTTATACCGTAAGTATTAAACATTTAGCTAATCGCTACTCGCCCCTGACTTTAATTGCGTTGCAAGGTATTAGCGGCAGCTTGTTTTTTGCGCCGTTTTTGTTTTTTATCGACCTACCAAGCGAAAACCAACACGACTTAACCGCGCTTATGAGTATTTTATATTTAGGTTCGTGTGTAACCCTTGGCGGCTACGGCATGTACAATTATGCTATTAGCAAAGTATCGGTATTAACCGCGGCTGCGTACTCTAATTTAATTCCTATTTTTACACTTATTTTGTCAGCTATTATTTTGGGCGAAGTGCTCAACGTTTGGCAATGGCTGAGCATATTTGTGGTATTTATTGGTGTAATGGTAAGCCAGCGCCATCAAGAACTTGTGGTTGATATACCGCTTAGCGAATCGGGCGAAGACATTTGCGCAGATACAAGCAATCTTAAATCAGTACCCAAGGCAAGCGAATCAAAAGGGTAACAGGTAAGCAAATACAGCCCGGGTGTTTGTAAAAATGTGTTTTGGGATTGATGAATAACCTCAATCCCCGTTACTTTATAATTTTGTATCACCCCACTTTGCAGCTGCAAAGTAAACGCTTCCCCCACTTTTACGTTTTGTAAAAATGCAAAGTGGGTGTCGTTATGCCCTGCTATTAGCGCGCCTTTGCTATTACCAAACTCTTTACCACCAAGCGCCCCCGCGGGTAAAAATTGGCTTGGCGCAAATGCTAAGTTACGCCCGCTCGCTCCTGCCAATACACTTAAAATTTTATTGTGGCTTGGCCAATTAAGCTTTGCAGTAACGTAACTGTCTGCGTAATACCACGGTTTTACTTTAGTGTTGGGTGATTTAAGCGCCTCTTGCCATGCTTGCTCAATTAATACTTGAGCAAGCCACGCTTTTGCCTGCATATAAGCACCGTGGCCAAATAATCCAAGCCCAGCGATTAGTAAGCCCGCGCTTAGCCACTTTTTCATTTACGTGCCCTGCTTAATTTAAATGATCGGTTTATTTTAAGAGCGCCATAGCCGAGTAATAAAATACATCCTAGCAATATATGTAATCTGCTTTGCCCATCGGTTTGCGGTAAACGCATCGCCATACCTTGTGGTACTGCATTAGTAGCTTGCGCCGTTTGCTCTGCCACTTCTTTTATTTGAGTTTGTTCAATCGCTATAAAAGCAGTAAACGGGCTAAGTAATTGATGAGTAAGCGCAAGCTCCTGTACTTCATCTTTAACGGTACTTTGCTCGTTGTATAAAAGTAATGACTTGATTTTTTGGCGCGCCCACAGTTTTGCTATACCTTGAGCGCTTGAGCTATTTTGTGTACTTAATTTAATACTTAAAGGCCCTTGTGCTGTTTGCCCAGCAAGTACCACACTTTTAGCATTATTAAGTTTTATAGCGACCATGATAGGCTCGCCAAAATATAAATCAGGCAGTGGTGACGGCCAAAAATCTAAGCTGTTACCGCTTTCATCGCTTAGCGCCAAATTAGTAATAGCCGGATGTGCAAGCTTATCAAACAACTGCTGCATTTTAGGTTGCACCTCGCTTGTGCTGCCTATAAACGTAAATGAGCCCCTACCGACATCTGCCGCTCGGCGCATAAAAAAGCTGTTAGATGCGCTACCAATACCCACTGTAAATAAGCGGCTATCACCTAATTTACTTTGAATATTTTTAAACAATGCGTCTTCATTACTTACGCTGCCATCAGTTAAAAATACAACTTGGCGTACAAAACCATCAAACTCGCTGCCATCAAGTACGGCATTAAGCGCACCTTGTATTTCTGTGCCGCCGTCGGCTTCTAGGCTATAAATAAATCGCTCTGCGCGGCGTAAATTAAAGTCGCTGGCTATAAGTGGTTTATCGCTCATTGGAGTTACTATGTTGTCAAAACCAATAATGTTAAAGCTGTCGTCGCTATCAAGTAATGACAGTGCATAAAACAAGGCTTTTTTAGCTTGCTCCATAGATTGCCCGTGCATAGAGCCTGACGTATCAACTACAAATACCATTTCGCGAGGTAAGCGCTGAGTTTGTGTAAAGTGATCCCCCGGTGGCATTAGCATAGCAAGCCCGTATCGGTCACCATTTTCAAACTGCTGAGTAAAAAATGCGGCTTGAGCTTGCTCTTTTTGTAGCGGTTTAAACTCAAGTACAAAGTCGCGATTAACTGCATTTTTCTCATTTAACGCTATTTTATATTGCCCAAATGCTGTGTTTTGTACATCAACATTATGAAATTTAGAATTGATATCCACCAGCTCTAAGCCTACGTCTATATCAATGTTTAAGCTAAATTGGCTGCTTGGTACGTTATCAGTTTGAGTACTATTTTGAGTGATGTTTTGAATGCTGTAAACAGGGCTTAACCATCCCGTTGGGAGCGGATTAACATGCGCTTTATTTTGAGTACTAACTTCAACTTCACCACTAATCGCGTGATAACGCGGTGTAATGGTAGTAGGAAACCTAATAGCAAATGTGCCGCTGCTGTAGTCAATTATTTCTTGATACTCAAGCTCAATAATTACTTGCTCACCAGGACCAATATTCGCCACATTCGTAATAAACATATTGGCGCGTTGCTGGCGTACAAGGGCTGCTTGCTTACCTGCTTTTTTAGCCTCCTCGTATTTTTTTTCAGCTTCCACTTTTTTATCAATTTGGCCTTTAATAACTCGCTCACCAATGTGCATGGTCATAGCATGTACGGCGCTTTCATCTGGCAGTGGAAAAACATAGCGCGCATTAACCGCAAACGGGTTTTCGTTTTGATAGGTCTGCGTTACTACAACATGATTAATCAGGCCGGTTAAGGTCATATTGGCATCGCTTTTTAATATTATTGCTGGCCCTGCTGGCGCACCATTGCTATCAAAAAGCTCTAACTTGGGTGATTGCGCATGGCTTTTAAAGCTAGCTAACAGCACAATCACTATGAATATAAAAATGCTTACTTTAGTAAGCATTTTGGTTGGTTTACTCAACATAAAATCACTCCATCGAACGCTTAGCTTTACTTAGGTTCCGTTAGGTTTAGTTACTCGCCATTTGGCCATTTGCTGGGTACATTGAGCGAGTGGTAAGCGTTACGCGTCTATCAAAAAAGTTATCTTCCACCGTGTTGCTGTTAGCCAATGTTTGCTGTTCGCCAAATGCCTGCGTGCTTAAGCGTTTATGGCTCACGCCGTGTTTTATTAAATAGCTTTGCACGGCATTTACACGCGCTTTAGAAAGTAAAAGGTTGGCTTGCTCATCGCCGCGCTGATCGGCAAAGCCACTTAAATCAATTGCGAGTTGTGGTTGGTTGTTTAACAAGGTAATGAGCTGGTCTAACTGCAGTGCAAAATGCGGGGCAACAACACTTGAACCTGTTTTAAATTGTACCGTCATCGCCAATAAGTTATTAATTTGAACTTGAGTTAACTGCTCATTTTGATTGGCAAGCACTTCTAGCTGTTGCTCTAACATATTGTTGTGATTAAGCACGTGTTGGTAATCGCTGGTTTTTTCTTTCATAACCGTAATGGCACGCTCTTGCTCAGCAATTTTGTTATCAGCTACTTTTGAATCGCCTATTAAGCCACCGGCAAATGCCCCAATAAACGCACCAATAGGCCCACCCACTACGCCGCCAATAATAGCGCCTGCACCTAGTCCAATAGCCGTTTCTTTATGGGCTTCTTTTGATGGCGTGTTAGATGTTGAGGCAATTGCTGGAGTACAAAAACTAGCAACGAGTGTTAACGCGATTAATGTCTTCTTCATGATTTGATCCTTAAACTTACTTTTTAATTTATGATGTTTTGTTTTGATGGGTGTATTAAAACAAGCTCAAGTGGCAATAAAGGGGATCAAAAATGGCAAACTGCTGAGCAATTGTGGCAAAAAAATGGCAATTGCCTTTTTAAGCGTACTTAGCTTAAAAACTTCGATATAGTGCACTACAGAGGCAATAGGATAATGATTAGAATGAAAAAAATAGCCATCGTCGAAGATGAACCCGCAATCCGCGAAAACTACATTGAAATGCTGAGCTTACAGGGCTACCAAGTGAGTGGCTTTGCAGATCGCGCTAGCGCTGAAGCTGCATTTAAAAATGCCCTGCCCGATTTAGCCATTGTTGATATTGGCCTAGGCCATGAAATAGATGGTGGTTTTTTACTGTGCCAAACATTGCGATCGCTTTCTAAAACACTGCCTATTATTTTTTTAACCGCCCGCGATAGCGAAATAGATACCGTATGCGGCCTGCGCATGGGCGCCGACGACTACCTAACAAAAGACATAAGCTTGGCTCACTTGGCTGCGCGTATTGGTGCGCTATTTCGCCGAATGGAAGCACTTGAACAACCTGCTGATGCAAATGCACTCATAACACGCGGGCAGTTAACGCTCGACACGCAACGTATGCAGGTATTTTGGCAGCAACAATTAGTTGATTTAACCGTAACCGAATTTTGGATGCTGTATTCACTCGCCCAGCGACCAGGCCATGTTAAAAGCCGTAACGAATTAATGAGCGATGCAAAAATTTATGTAGACGACAGCACCATTACTTCACACGTAAAACGTATTCGTAAAAAATTTATAGCACTCGACAGCGCCTTTGATTGCATAGATACCGTGTATGGCATGGGCTATCGGTGGGAACAACACTAATGCTACGATTTGGTCTGCGCAGTAAATTTATATTACTTTCATGTTTTTTGTTTTTGCTACCGTGGCTTGGCTACGAGTACGTGTGGGAAATGGAAAAGTTTTTACGCCAAGGCCAAGAAAAAACCCTCGTAGGCACCACTCGAGCACTTGCTACTGCATTACATGAGCGCCCTGCATTATTTGACGAGCAAACCAACTTTTTAGACCAAGTAGTAAAAGGGCGCGATTTATACGCTTATAATCTTAAAAACCCTATTCAGCTCGACGGTAAACTTAACGATTGGGACAGCTACCAACCGCTATTTTGGCATTACGATAAGCGCTACTTACAAAAAACAGATAACAAGCATCAAGCCAGTGACTTATCGTTTGATCATATGGTGGGAAAATTTGATAACTACTTATACGCCGTATTTAAGGTAACCGACAATACCCTTATTTATCGCGCTAAAAATAGCTTAAGCATTACCAATAACGATTATTTACAAATTGGCCTAAAAACGCCTGACGGTCAGTTTAATACTTACATTATTGCGCCGCGGCAAGATGGCTGGGTTAATGCGTTTGATGCAAATACCAAAGCCCCTTTTACAAAAATTCAGGGCTATTTTGAAAGTACCAAATCAGGTTATAACGTAGAGCTGCGCTTTCCTATTAACATGCTGGGCAACAAACTTGGCTTTGCCATTGTTGACATTGATAGTAAAGAGGCATTGTTAGAGCCTAAAATAATGTCGACCTCAAACTTAAATAACCCAAACGATTTAGGCTCTGTATTAGTCCCTTCTCCAGAAATTAGCCGTATTTTAAAAGGCATGGGCCACAGTGGTAGCCGCATTTGGGTGGTCGATAACCACCATCGCGTACTTGCGCAGTCGGGTACTATTCAAAATGCAGATGGCGTTTGGGCTGATGGGCTTGCTAACCAAGCTCCCGAGACGTGGTGGCAGCGCTTTGAGCAAAATTACTTGCACCCAATTTACTATAAAATATTAACGCGCCCCGAAAATGAGTTTTTAGATACCCTGCACGATGTAGCCTCTATGCAGGGCACACATTTAGCTAAAGCATTAAAAGGACAACCAGCATCGTCTTGGCGATTAACACCCGACAGTAAAGCCGTTATTTTATCGGCCGCTTACCCTATTTGGATTCAAGACCAAGTAATTGGCGCGGTAATAGCAGACGAAACCACAAATGGCGTACGTACGCTGCGTAATAAGTCACTCGAAAAACTCTTTAACGTTATTTTAGCTGTGATGCTAATTGGTACTGTCACACTGTTCTTTTTTGCCTCACGTATATCGAACCGAATTAGGCGGCTGCGCGATACAGCTGAACAAGCAATTGATGCACAAGGGCGTGTTACCGGCAGTATTAATTACAGCGATGCTAACGATGAAATTGGCGATCTGTCTCGTAGTTTTTCAAACATTGTGAGCCGACTTGGTGGCTATACCGATTACTTAGAGAATATGTCGTCGCGGTTATCACATGAGCTGCGCACGCCTGTTGCCGTAGTACGCTCATCACTTGAAAACTTACAAAGCTTGCCACAAAACGAGCTGAGTCAAAAATACCTTGATCGCGCCAGTGAAGGCGTTGAACGCTTAGGTAAAATAATAACCACCATGAGCGAAGCCACTCGCCTTGAGCAGAGTATTCAAAGCAACGAGTCTGAGCCTTTTGATTTACAAAAAGTAATAAATGGCTGCATGCAAGGCTATCAGCTTACTTACCTAAACCAGTTATTTACGCTTGATGTATGCCAAAACAAATTACCTATGCAAGGTGCACCGGAGTTTATAGCTCAGCTGCTTGATAAACTTATTAATAACGCGCTGGAGTTCAGCAAAGCCAATACGGCTATTAATGTAGGCCTTAAGCAGAGCGAAAATAAAGCAATATTAACAGTGAGTAACACAGGCCCCGCGTTACCCGAAGGATTAACTGAGCATATTTTTGACTCTATGGTGTCGGTACGTAGCCAGCAAATGCAGCAACAGCCACATTTGGGGTTAGGTCTTTATATTGTAAGGCTGGTGTGCGACTACCATAAAGGCAGTGTAACAGCGCAAAACAACGAACAAGGTGATGGTGTCGTATTTACCGTAACACTGCCGTTAGTAAATGGTTAAGGCTGTATTTATACCGTTATATTTGTACCGTTATATTTATAGCCACAGCATTATATGCAAATAGTAAGTACGTAATAAATTAAATTCAGCTGTATATTTTTAGTTAAAAAGAGTTATTTTAATTTACCTTAACTCCATATAAATTAACAAATAAACCCCTCTCATCCCTCAAAACCTGCCGGTTACAATTTAGTACAACTTCAAATGTAACTATTCACTTTTAATTCAGTCGAATGACCATACCCTACATCACATTAAAGTATTAAATTGAAGGAATACTCATGAAACCATCACTAGAGCGTGAAGAACTAGACTTTATTTTTGACTTATACAGGCCCTCTAAAAAACCTGAGTCTGAAAATGTAAAACCAAAAAGTACAAACTACAAAGAGCTAAGAAAGCACGACGCGACTAAAAACCAAGGCGTATCGCACTACTTAGTTTAACTTTATTACGATTGAGACTTCTCACGTTCTAAAAATGCTTTAATGCAGTTTATTTCTGCAAGTTTTACTTCTTCGCCTATTTCAGGGCCTTTTTTGCCATTTTTAAGTGCATTTTGCACTACCAGTTTCTTATCCATTTTTTGCAGTTCAGTATGAATTGCTCGCAGCTTAGCTGCTTGCGGGTATGGCTTATCAACAAGTGTTTCACCACGCCCTTGTGCATCGCATTGGCATGCTTGGGTAAACGCTATAAAACGTTCTGGGTGTACCAACGCATTTAAGCTAGTCACTATTAGCTTGTGAATGGTTTGCGGCCTTAACTGATCAATCGTGTGGCAAAGGGTATGATTATCACTGGTGAGTACGCCAACATCGCGAAAACGGTTAGGCACTTTTAAGCGCTCACAAAACGCCTCAATAACTGCAACACCTTCGCGTTCGTGCCCACGTAGGTTTCCATATTTTTTAAAACTAAGCGCTTTTCCAAAATCATGGGTTAGTGCAGCAAAACGTGTTTCTAAATTAAAATTTAAATCGGCTGCACGCCTAAGTACCAGCATAGTATGTACAAATACATCACCTTCAGGATGATGGTTTGCCGGTTGCGGTACATTAACCATGCGCTCAAGTTCTGGAAAGATACCTAAGCCTTGCAGTGCTTCAAAATAAAGCTCAGGGTACTTTTCACCCAGTGCTTTTTCAGTTTCAAGCCACACGCGCTCAGGTACTAAATGATTTAGCTCACCTTTATTTTTAAGCTCGCGCATTAATGCATACGTACTTGGGTGAATACGCCAATCACTGCCATAGCGCGCTAAAAAACGGGCAATACGCAATACTCGAACAGGGTCTTCTACAAATGCCTCAGTGGTGTGGCGCAGTGTTTTATTTTGTAAGTCAGTTTGGCCATTAAACGGGTCAATAATATTACCGTGTTCATCAAGCGCCATTGAATTTATGGTTAAATCACGCCTTGCTAAATCTTCTTCTAGCGTCACTGTTGGGCTGGCATCAACCACAAAGCCAGTATAGCCTTTGCCGCTTTTACGCTCTGTGCGCCCAAGTGCATATTCTTCTTTTGTTTTTGGGTGCAAGTAAACCGGAAAGTCGCTACCTATTGGTACAAAACCGAGCGATTCCATCGTTTTTGGTGTTTCACCAATCACTACATAATCGTTATCTTTAGATTTTATATTTAGCAGTTTGTCGCGCACTGCACCACCAACGAGGTAAACTTTTTTTAAGTTACTTTTCACTTTATTCCCATAAACATTAATAAAATTGTTTGATGTTAATCATAACATTAATTAAAAAATTCTGCGGTGTTTGCCAAGCTTAAGTAAGCTCATTACAATGGCGCATTATTTTCAGCTATAGCCTCACAATTAATGAAAAACCATTCATCAAAAAAAGAACTTATGTTACTACCCATTTTATTAGTGGTTATTTTAATGTGTGTGGCGGGTCACTTTTTACTGCAAGCAAATTTTCAAGACAGTAATGTGGTTGAATACATGTTAGCAGCACTGCCGTTTGCTATGTTTGGATTGGTTATTGTGGCGTTTAAAATGGCGGCTAAAAGCGAAAAGGATGAACAAAACGAGCAGGACTCTTAATCCTGCTTAGTTTTAGCTACTTATTATAATTTAAAGTATGTGATAGCCAAACCAGTCTGGCTTTATCGGCTGCGATATACCGCTGGGCGTGAGCTTAATGTTTAGCTGGCTGTCGAGTAAATCAATGGCAAAGCAATCGTCTACGTCATGTAAATCATCTTTATGGATATGGCTAAGCCCTGCTAGCAAATCGCTTTTAGCTCGCTCTTTAGCTTCATGGCTACTGCTTGCAACATACAGTGCAAAGTCGTGTTGCTCAGCCATAGAATCACTTCTGTAAGCGCCTAAATTTACAAAATAGAGTTGTTTATTTTGCTCCACATAGCTATCGACTATTTCTACTTTAAAGCCATCAATATGATTAATTGCCATGTAGCTATCCATGTGAACACTACTTCTGTCGCCTACCCACTGGCTTTTTAACTTTGTATAAGTTTGCTCGATGTTTTGCCCTACAACAAAACGAATATCATGCATTTCAATGTGGCAACCTTGAATCCGGCCACCTAAATACACCATAAATAACTGCATGCTTTTCCTTAACCTAAATTATCAACATCAATATTATGCTTTTTAATCAACTTATAAAAATCTGAGCGATTGCGCTTGGCAAGCTTAGCGCCTTCGGCTACGTTACCACCTGCCATTTTTAAAGTGTTAATTACATAGTCGCGCTCAAACTCTTTTTTAGCGTCGTTTAGTGATAATGGTTCTACGTTTGTTTCGTTACTATTTAGCGCAGCTAACACTAAGTGCTCTGAAATAACATCGCTTGGCGTTAATGCTACAACCTGCTCTACTACGTTTTGTAATTGGCGGATATTACCTGGCCAGTCGTAACGCACAAGCGCATGCATAGCATCGCTGGCAAAGTGTTTTTCAGTTTGCTTCATGCGCTTAGCAATGCTTGCACTAAAGTGCTGTGCTAATAAGCTTATATCTTCGCGGCGCTCACACAGTGGCGGTAATTTTAAATTAACTACGTTTAAGCGATAGTATAAATCTTCTCTAAATTGCTGGTTTAAAATAGCTTCAGGAAGATTTTTATGTGTTGCCGATACAATACGTACATCAATTGCGATTTCTTCTTGAAAGCCTACGGGGCGAATTGTTTTTTCTTGTAATACGCGCAGTAACTTAACCTGCAAGTTAAGTGGCATATCACCTATTTCATCTAAAAATAGCGTGCCGCCCTCAGCTTGTTGAAACAAGCCTTGGTGATCTTTAATTGCGCCCGTAAAAGAGCCCTTTTTATGACCGAATAATTCAGACTCTAAAAGCTCCCCTGGTACAGCGCCGCAGTTAATTGCAACGAAAGGGCCACCGCTTACATGACTATGCTGATGAATCGCCTGTGCGAGTAGCTCTTTACCTGTACCACTAGCCCCCGAAATCAATACATTAACTTGCGTTGGCCCAAGTAGTTTTACTTGCTCTAACAAGTGCAGCATTGCACCACTGCGCGTAACTATATTACTTTTAGGTGCTGCTTCATCTGCATTAACACCATGTATTTCTATCGCTTTAGCAAGGCTGTCAAATAGCTCATCTTTATCTACAGGTTTAGTTATAAATGCAAAAATGCCCTGCTTAGTTGCCTCTACGGCATCAGGAATTGAACCGTGCGCTGTCATCATAATGACAGGTAATGCAGGGTAGCGGCTTTGCAACTGACGATGCAGTGCCATGCCATCCATTTCATCCATACGTAGGTCGGTTATTACGGCGTCAAACACTTGGCTTTTAAGTATTTGTAGTGCGGTTAAGCCGCTTTCACAGGTCGTTACTTCGTATCCTTTTGATTCGATACGAATAGCGAGCAGTTTTAATAAGCTAGCGTCGTCGTCAACGAGTAATACTTTTGCACCTTGCACTTTAGTTGCTGCCATCGTTACTGCTCCTTAGTTTCTTCTCGTAGTAAAAGCTGCTGCTCAATTGTTGCTAACGATGAGAGGGTTTCTTGCATTTTATTATTAAGTGCTTGCTGCTCTTTTTTAGCATTTATTTGCATAGTCACTTGCTGCTTTTGAAGCCATAAATATTGCTTTATATCATCTGGCCAAAAGTAAGCAAGATCGAGTTTTAGCAACTTAGTCATTACCGTATTTGGATCATCATTTATGTTTAAGCACATAAATTTAAAAAAACGTTTAAGATCGTTTTCACCTGTAAAAATATCTTTTTTTGGCACCAATTTAAATCCGCCACACTGATTAGCGTGCCATGCAATAACTTGCTCTGCAGGCGGATAGCTTGGTTCAATTTTTGGTCTGGGTTTTGGACTAGGTTTACTGTTTTTGTCGTTTGTTATTTTGGTATCGACCACAGGTGCAGGTGTAATTGACACACGCTCTTCTTGCCCATTAGTAATTGCACAACCTGATATAACCATGCTGCTACTGAGCACACATAAAATAGCGATTAAACGCAAGCGCATGTTAATTAACTCCTAGATTTTTTGTTATGGGAATTTTAATTGAAAACCGGCAACCATGCGGCTCGTTATGCTCAACAGTAAGTGTACCTCTTAGCTGTTCAACAGATTCTTTCACAATAGTTAAGCCAAGCCCACTGCCTTGCAGCGTAACATTTTTACTGTGTTTACCTTGATAAAATGCGCTGAAAATTTGAGTTTTTTCTTGCTCTTTAATACCGCACCCTTTATCAAGTACAGCAATGCAAAGTTGGTTTTGCTCAAGCGCTAAATTAATAGTAACGCTTTGCTTATCTTGTGAAAATTTTAAGCCATTTGAAATAAGCTGAATTAAAATCATCTCAATAAGCTCACTAGGTAAAGCAAGCTCTTTATTAGGTAAGTTATTTTGCCATTGCAGAGCTTGCTGACGCGCACTTAAGCGATGTTCAAAATGGCTATTAATTTTATTAATAAGATAGCTAAACTCAACTTCGCTTAGGCTGTCTTTACTGGTGCGAATTGCATTATAACTCAGCAGGCTGTCAATCATTGTACGAAGGCGCACCATAGATTGGCTAATAAGCTCGAGCACTGCTTTTTGCTCAGCAGTAATTGGGCCTACTATTTCATCAGTTAGTAAGTCAGTGCCTTCGACCATTGAAGCAAGCGGCGTTTTTAGCTCATGGGTAACATGGCGTAAAAAGGTATCTTTTTGCTGCTCAAGCATATGAAGCTGCTCTTGCACCCATTGGAGTTTTTCTCCTAGCTCAACTAGCTCAGCGGAGCCTTTCACAGATATTTTTTGCTGCCAATGTCCCTGCCCTAGCTTATCAATAACCGTAGTTAACCCTTTTAATCGCCCACTTATACGCCATAAAAAACCACCACCAACAATTAAAGTAAGCGGAATAAGTGCCACCAGCCAGTTTATAAATGAAGTTTGTAGGCTTGTAAGCTCATTTTGGTTATTGGTAATTTGCGCTTCATTTTTATCACGTAACCATAAAGTAAGCTCAGCAACTAAATCGCTCACTGGCACAAATAGCTCCGCTTGCTGTTGTTTTTGCTCAACAAGCTCTACATGCGCTGTTTGTAAGGTGACATATAAGCGTTGCCATTGGTGGGTGTAATCTTTATCCGTGTTTACAAATTTAAGTTCATCAATACTTTGCAGGGATGATTGCCATTTATCGACAATGAGCTTATCTAACGATTCGCTTTTTAATACCCAGTTTTGCCTAGTGGCGCGCTCAAGGCTGTTGAGTTCTTGTTTTAGGATATTAAACGATTTGGTAACTTGGTAGTTGTTACTCACGATACTTTGAGTCACTGCTAATTGCTTGTTAAGCGCATTTAAAAATACAATCACCACTATAGAAAGCGGGAGTAACGAAAGCAGCATACTCATTGCAAATTGCCCAATTAAATTAGGCCGCCAGTTAAGCATTGCATGGTATTTTTTAGCTATGGTTGCTGGCATTTCGTTTAGTCCTTTTAAGTTAAGCGTCCTATTATTAAGTGCTTACCTTATACACTAGCTGAACCAGCAATTATATTTAATACGATTAACAGCCAGCGCTACAAAAACAATGTGTCGCCAAATAGAGACAACGTAAACCATTGATTTTTAAAACCTACCTTTAATCTCACTATATAGTGTTGCAAAAGGCACACAAAAATTACAATAAACCCCGTAAAAACTTCTCACCCCTTTCAAGTTAAAAATATAAATACTTGAAAATTAACAATAATTATTTTTGGCATCATTTTTGTAGTAGGAGTAATAACTTTAATCAATAAGGAAATAATTATGAACAAACGCATTTTAGTAATTTCATCATTACTGGCTTTAGGCTTTTTAGGCGCTAACGCACACGCAATGGACGTTCACGCGACTTTTAACGAGCTTGATAAAGACAGTAACGGCACATTAAGTGAAGCCGAAGCAGGTGAAGATGCCGTTCTACACGAAAATTTTTTACAAATTGATACTAATCAAGATGGGCAGTTGTCGCTAGATGAATTCAAAAAATTTATTCAATAAACTCATTTAATAAGGAACGTGATTATGAAACAACTTATAGCCGCTTTTTCATTAATGTTTTTAGCAATTAGTGCCACCGTAATTGCATCGCCAACAAACGTGCGCTTTGCCCATTTAGATAAAGATATGGATGGACAAATATCAATTGTAGAAGCAAAGGAAGACAAGGAAGTAATGAGACAATTTGCCGACTTAGATGAAGACGGTGATGAAAAAGTCTCAAAAAAAGAATTTGAAAGCTTTAAGCCTTAATGAGTAATTACTGATTAAGCTTTACTTAAGCTTGTTACAAGTAAACTGAATTTAAAAGCATTTGCCATAATCCCTGAGGGAGTGTGTAAAAGGATTTAATGTTGGGAGTTAAATTACGGCAAGTGCTTTTTCCTTTTTACTTTATTTTAGCCACGAACTTTTAATACATCTTTTGGAAGGAAAACCATGAAGATACTTTCCCTTGTTATAAGCATTTTAATGCTATTAAGTTTTGATGCCGCGGCACTTGATGTAAAGCAACGCTTTGATCACCTAGATAGCGACAAAAGTGGCTATTTAACACACGACGAACTTGATCCCCAACCACAACTTTTAAACACCTTTGTAAAATGGGACAAAAACCAAGATAACCAAATTTCGCTAGTCGAATTTAAAAGTTATCTAACTAACAACCTTTACTAAGTGATTTATATGAAAAGTATTAGCTATATAACGCTGCTGGCGTTTAGTATTTTTAGCGCATTTAGTTTTGCCGCAAGTAACGACATTGCAAAGCAATTTAAAAAGCTAGATAGGAATAAAGACGGTTTTTTATCACGTTCAGAAACAGCTATAGACCCGGCTTTGTGGTCACGGTTTTCAAGCTACGATAGTGACAAAGACGGTAAATTAGCATTAAATGAATATGGCTTATATGCAAGTAAGTAGATTTATAGCTAGATAAACAAACACCTAGCTTATTATATCTATTAATTACGTTCAGGCTTTATTTTTAGAACAATGCGCCAAATACTCTGCATCAGTAGGTTTTGGGCTCACCATAAAATCCATTTTGAGATAAGTTAGGATAGGTTGCTTACTCGTATTTTCAGTTGTCGCTTTCCAGCGCCATAAACCCACAGCAGCTGCCGCATTATTATCAAACACGCCCTCAGGATAGGATGCAATAACCTTATACCCTTGGGCTTCACCTTGTGAACTAATTAACATAGCAAGCTCAACACAACCTGAAATACTTTTCTTTGCAGCTTCTATCGGATATCGCGGCTCTACTCTTTTAGCAACATCCCAGTATTCACCTGCCTTACTTCGCAGTTCAGGACTCGATAAATCAATAAAACTCGGCATTTCATCGCTTACTTGTTTATCAGACGTTGAACTACAGGCTGTTAGCATCATGCTCAAGGAGAGTAATAAATAGAGAGCTTTCATAGCATTTCCTTATTCTTGATGCTTATTTAGTTATTTATAAATATTAGTACCCATCTGATTTTATAAAGGTTCGAGCTAAAATATTACACACACCGAAAGTAACTTTAAAGTGAGGTAAATAAGTACTTTTTTTCAAACCTTGTAATTTTTCTCGTTACTTGAAATGTTTCATCAGTAGGAGATTTTTTTAATTTTACCTGTTACTTGAAATGTTTCGCCAGCCGGACAATTTTTTAAATATTTTTTACCTACTGGTATTGAATCAATCATAAAATCAATTCTGATATGAGTAAGTACAGGTTGTTTAGCTACATTTACGGCAGTAGGTAGCCAAGCCCATGCACTTAAAGATCTCGCTGCGGCTTCATCAAATAATCCTTTAGGATATGAGGAAATTACTTTATATCCTTGCGCCTTACCCTCAGAATTAATAATAGTCATTAACTCTACACAGCCCGCTAAGCCTTTTTTTGCTGCCTCTACTGGGTATCGTGATTCAACTTTTGTAAAAATACTCCAATAGTCTTTCACCCTATCGCGCAGCTCAACACTTGATAAATCTATATAATCGCGTATTTCAGCATTTGATACATCAGTATGGTTTAGCTTTTCTACACTTTTATCTGCAGTAGGTGTCGATCCACATGCCGCAAGTAATGAAGTTAATGGGAGTAATAAATAGAGGGCTTTCATAGCGTTTCCTTATGCTTTATTGATTGTTTTACATACTAAATAATCACATTAATTACCTATTTTGTAAACAGTTAATATAGAGAAAAGCCTTAAAATGAGATCTATCAATTCATTGGTATTATAAAATCAAGTTTGTTAATGTAAGTAAATTAACAATAAAAATTAAGTAACTATGCCACTCAAAAAAATAATCAAACCACTCATACTAGCCAGCCTTTGCGCTAGTTCTAGTTACACTCTCGCACAAACAAAAGTAATTTATAACGCCAATGGTTATACCCCTTTATACAAAGGTGAAGTACAGCAGTTTTCTACCCTCGTTATTAAAAATGGCAAGGTAGTTAAGCTCGGTAGCGAAACACTTAAAGATAGCTACCCAGATGCCAAGCTAATTGACGCGCACGGTAATACCTTATTACCTGGCTTAATTGATGCTCATGGGCACGTTATTGGCCTTGGCGACAATTTATCGCAACTTGACGTACGCGGCGCAACATCGGTTGATGAAGTAACAAATAAACTAAAAGTATTTGCCGATAACAAACAAGGTTGGATTATTGGGCGAGGTTGGAACCAAGAGCTTTGGGCTGATACACGCTTTCCTACAGCTAAAGATTTAGACAAAGTAGTGAGCGATCGACCTGTGGTTCTTTCGCGGGTTGATAGTCACGCCATTTGGGTTAATTCAAAAGCGCTCGAACTTGCTGGGATTAACGCCCAAACAAAAGCGCCTGAAGGCGGTGAAATAATTAAAGACGAATTTGGCAATCCTACAGGTATTTTTGTAGATAAAGCAGAATCGCTAATTACCCAGCATATGCCAGCCCCTTCAAAGCAAGATATAAGTGACTCACTAGATGCAGCAGGTAAGCATTTATTAAGTTTAGGCATTACCTCTACTCACGATGCAGGTATTGATAAAGCCACATGGGAGGTTTACAAAGAGCGCGGCGACCTTGGTAATTTACCGCTACGTATTGTGGCAATGTTAAGTGGTGCAAGCCCTGATTTAGATACAATGTTAAAGGCAGGCCGATACCACGACAAAAATGACTTTATGGAAATTCGCAGTGTTAAAGTTTACGCCGATGGTGCACTGGGCTCTCGCGGAGCCGCTCTGATTGAAGAATACGCAGACAGACCTGGTCACCATGGTTTAATGCTTGAAACACAAGAAAAACTCGAAGCGCTCTTTACACAAAGCTTTAAAAGCGGCTTTAGCGCAAATACCCACGCCATTGGCGATAAAGCAAATAAAGTAGTACTTGATGCTTATCAAAATGTGTTTAAAAAAACGGGCGGTATATTACTACGTAACCGAATAGAGCACGCACAAATTGTAACGCCTGAGGATATCCCTCGCTTTAAAGCGTTAAAAATAATCCCTTCAATGCAGCCAGTACATGCCACTTCTGATATGCATATGGCAGAGCAACGCTTAACTGAAAAACAATTAAGCGGTGCCTATGCTTGGCAAACATTTTTAAAGCAAGGATCGGTTGTTGCAGCAGGCTCTGATTACCCGGTAGAGCTTGCAAATCCATTTGATGGTTTGTATTCAGCCATTACACGCATGGATCATAACAAACTACCTGAAAACGGCTGGCGCGCAAGTGAAGTACTAAGCCGCGAAGATGCATTACGTGCATTTACTCTCGGTGGCGCTTATTCAGCTCATCAAGAATTTAAGGTGGGTAGTTTAGAAAAAGGTAAATGGGCCGACTTTATTTTAATTGATAAAAACTACTTTAAAGTACCTGTTGACGAGATATACAAAACAAACGTACTGCAAACATGGGTAGCAGGAATAAAACGGTACGAAAAAACCAAAACAGAAAAGACTATCGATAAATAAATAAAAAGGGTTAACGCAAGTTAACCCTTTTTATTTATGTGATAAAACATGTTTAGCTAAACATGTTTTTCACATCTTTTAGCATGTCGTTGTACTCATCACTTGTGAATAGCTGCATAGACGGTATTACACCTTTATCTATGTACGTTTGCAGCGCTGCTGACTTATCAGAAACCTGTAATGTTCCCTCTAAAATAGCGCCTACTCGAATAAAGTCTACGTAACTAACTTTATCAGGTTTGTAACTTGGATCTGCCCAGCTTAGAGCTACATCAACAAACTCTTTAGGAAATTCCCACGCTTGCATAATCGATGAGCCAATTTTCCCACTCAGCTTTTGAATTGCGTGTGCTAAAAAGCTTGGGTTGGCAAACACTTCAGGGTGGCGCTCAGCTTCTGTTAAAATTGGTAATACACCAATATTATAAACAAGCGCAGCTAATGTAATTGAATCACGATTTAATGAAGTGTGTTTATTGTTTTTTAAGTAAAACTCCATGAGTGTTATTGAATGGCTAGCAACGGTTAATGTTTTTTGCCAAGCCTTGCCCATGTAGCCTTTAATCAGCTCATTGTTTGATACAAATAATTGCTCCATAGCCATAGCTGTTGCAATATTTTTAATTTGGCGCAACCCAATGCGAGTCACTGCTTGTTGTAAATTAGATACTTTTACAGAACGTCCCATAATCGCACTATTAGCTACTTTTATCATACGAGCTGAAAGCGCTGGGTCTTGTGAGATTACATCTGACATTTGCATTAAATTCACATCAGGGTTATCTGCAGCTTGGCGAACCTTAATCGCTACTTCAGGTAGCGTTGGTAAAACCAACGTATCGTTATTTATTCTATCGACTAGAATCGTTAATAAAGCGTTTTCTGTAGACATAAAGCTGCCGTCCTTTTGTGTTCAGCCTGTAAAGTAACTGCAAACTCAGGCAGTTAATTTTCGTATTAGTAATATAATTAGTATTGTCTAACTTACCGATAAAGTTAAGAAAATTATAGAAGTTTATTTTTATTTATAATGCTTTATCGCTCATGCTTGCCTTACAACGCCAAATACTTGCTATTTACTATTTAGTTTTGCTTTAATGCACTCACAATAAGGAAGCGTTTGTACATATTTAGTCTTTTAACTAAAGCAGTACAAATTATTAAACTTACTTTTTAACAGGCAATATAATGATCTTAAATAAAATTAGCCAAGCAATTATGCTCTCTGGTGTCGTTTTTCTTAGTGCATGTTCTGAACAAGCGCCGTCTTCTACCGACAACACAGCCACAGAGCTTGCTCAAAAAAGCAGTGCACAATCAGGCCCTGAGCTTATTAATGCAAATAACCAACGTTTAGATATTTACACCGACTTTAGCTTACAAAGTGATTTATCGCACTTAAGCGATAACCAACGAGCAATGGTTGCAAAGCTTATTGATGCTTCAAAAATAATGGACGAGTTATTTTGGAAACAATCTTTTGGCGAAAATAAAGACGCTTTTTTAGCAAAACTAAACGACGACAAAGTACGTAAATTTGCCGATATTAACTACGGTCCATGGGATCGTTTAAATGGCGATGAAGCGTTTTTATCCAGCTATAAAGAAAAACCTCTTGGCGCACAGTTTTACCCTGCCGATATAACCAAAGAAGAGTTAAACAATGCAGATGTTGAGGACAAAACAGGCCTTTACTCTGTAATTAAGCGTGATGAGCAAGGTAAGCTTTACAGCGTGCCTTATTCAAAAGAATACGCTGATGAGCTTGCAAAAGCCGCTGATATTTTACGTGAAGCAAGTAAACTTGCTGACGATAAAGAGTTTGCTAACTATCTAAATCTGCGTGCTGACGCCCTACAAAAAGATGACTTCCAAGTTTCTGACTTTGCTTGGATGGACATGAAAAACAACCCAATAGATGTGGTTATTGGTCCAATTGAAACTTATGAAGATCAATTATTTGGTTACCGCGCAGCTTATGAATCTTACGTACTTATTAAAGATTTAAAATGGAGCGAACGCTTAGCTAAGTTTGCCGCATTTTTACCGGAGCTTCAAAAAGGCTTACCCGTTGATGCTAAGTACAAACAAGAAGTACCAGGCTCTGACGCCGACCTAAATGCATATGATGTTGTTTACTACGCTGGGCATTCAAACGCGGGGAGTAAAACAATTGCAATTAACTTACCAAACGATGAGCAAGTACAGCTAGAAAAAGGAACTCGTCGCCTGCAACTTAAAAATGCGATGCGTGCTAAATTTGATAAAATTCTAGTACCAATTTCAAAGCAGTTAATTGTACCTGAGCAGCGTAAACACATTACTTTTGATGCATTTTTTGCCAATACGATGTTCCATGAAGTCGCTCACGGTTTAGGTATTAAAAATACAATCACAGGTAAAGGTACTGTTCGTCAATCATTACAAGAACACGCAAGTGCGCTTGAAGAAGGTAAAGCCGATATTTTAGGTCTATACATGATTGAACAGTTACTTAAAAAAGGCGAAATTACTGAAGGCACTATTGAAGATTATTACACGACCTTCATGGCAGGTATATTCCGCTCAGTTCGTTTTGGAGCATCAAGCGCGCATGGTAAAGCAAATATGATCCGCTTTAACTTTTTTGCTCAAGAAGGTGCTTTTTCTAAAAATGAAGAAGGCTTATACCGCGTTAATATGGAAAAAATGAGCATTGCAATGGCCAAGCTTTCTCGCTTAATTTTAACCTTACAAGGTGATGGCGATTATGAAAAAGTAGATCAACTAATTGCAACGCATGGCGATATAAAAGAAGAACTTGCTGAAGACTTAGAAAAACTAAGCAAAGCTAATATCCCTGTAGATGTAACATTTAAGCAAGGTAAGGAAGTACTAGGGCTTAAATAAGTTTAGTTAAACCCTAAAAAAGCGTTGCAGCTTAAAACTGCAGCGCTTTTTTTAGCTCTGTGATTTGTAGATCTGTATAAGGCACTGCTGGGTGTTTACCCCATATTGGCGCAGGCCATGCAGCATCACTCTTAAAACGCGCAATATGATGAATATGCAATTGCGGCACCATATTACCTAAAGCCGCTATGTTTAATTTATCAGGGCTAAACACATCCATTAATAATTTACTTAGCTTGGCTGACTCTTTTAAATACACAATTTGATCATCCTCAGATAAATCAATTATCTCTTTTAAGTTAGCCTGCCTAGGCACTAATACAAACCACGGATATTGGCTGTCGTTCAATAAAAGTACTTTACACAGTGGCCAATCGGCAAGCTCTATACAGTCGCGTTTAAGTTCTGGCGCTAGTTTAAATTCAGGGTTAGTCATTGTTATGTCCTACTTTGTCTTTAATAATCGCCACTTTATAGCATTTAGTTGCAGTTGCACACGCTTGGCTTTACCATCAAAGCAATATTTATAATAAGCTAAGGCAACCTTGTGCTAAAAAAAATAAAACACCTCTCACTAGCCCTTCCATTAATGGTTGGCGCTATTAGTGTTCAAGCAAAACCTTTATCGTTGGAGCGTATTTTTGACGATCCGAGCCTTTCAGGTAAATCACCTGTACAACTTAAATTTTCGCCTGACGGCAGCCGTGTAACTTATTTACAAGGCAAAAGCGATGACTACAACCGTTACGATTTATGGGAATACAATCTAAAAGATAACACCAACCGTGTGCTAGTTGATTCGGCAAAGTTATTTTCAGGCCCAGAAAACCTATCTGATGAAGAAAAAGCACGCCGCGAACGCCAACGTATTTTTGGTAAAGGCATATTAGAATACAAATGGTCTAAAGACGGTAAAGCACTTTTATTCCCACTTAACGGCGACCTTTACTATTACGATTTAGCCTCTGCTAAAAGTAAAAAACTAACCGACACTGAAACATTTGAAACCGATGCACGCTTTTCACCTAAAGGTAACTACGTATCGTTTATTCGAGAGCAAAACCTATTCGCTTTAGAGCTTGAGTCAGGTAAAGAAATTCAGCTTAGTAAAGATGGCGGCGGCGTAATTAAAAACGGCATGGCCGAATTTGTTGCTCAAGAAGAAATGAGCCGCATGACAGGTTACTGGTGGTCAGGTGATGAAACTAAAATTGCCTATACCCGCGTTGACGAAACCCCAGTAAAAGAAGCTATCCGTAACGAAATTTACGCTGATGAAGTTAAATTATTTAACCAGCGCTACCCGTTTACAGGTACCGATAACGTAAAAATTCAACTCGGTGTGGTTAAGCTAAATGACCAAAAAGTAGATTGGATTGATTTAGGTAAAGATGAAGACATTTATATCGCGCGTGCTAAGTGGCTAAAAGACGGCAATACACTGTCTTACCAATGGCAAAATCGCTCGCAACATAAATTAGAGCTTCGTTTTTATAACAGCGAAACTAAAGTCCAAAAAGTAGCATTAACCGAAAACAGCGAAACGTGGATTAACCTACATTTTGATCTTGAGTTTTTAAAAGACAAAAAACATTTTGTATGGGCATCTGAGCGCGACGGTTTTAAACACTTATATCTGTATCGCACAAACGGTCAACTTGTTCGTCAAATCACCTCTGGTGATTGGGCTGTTGATAGCTTAAAAGGTATTGATGAGAAAAAAGGCATTGTTTACTTTGCTGGCCGAAAAGATACACCGCTTGAAAGCCATTTATACAGCGCGCCTTTATTTAAAAAGGGCGATGCCAAACGTATCACCGAAAAAGGTCAGTACCATAATGTTGTGCTAGCAAAAGACAATAAAACCTTTATCGATAATAGCTCGTCTGATAATAAACCAAACTCAGCAGCGCTTCGTAAAGTAAACGGCGAATTTATTACATGGCTTGAAGAAAATAAGCTTGATAGTAACCATCCGCTTACTCCTTATTTAAGCGACTTAACAAAACCAGAATACGGCACAATTAAAGCCGAAGATGGCCAAGTTATGCATTACCGTTTATTTAAGCCTAGCAACATTACTGATGGCAAAAAGCACCCTGTTATTGTTAACGTATACGGCGGCCCGCATGCTCAACGAGTGACGAATAGCTGGCGCAGTAAAAACTTGTACTTTCAGTACATGGCGCAACAAGGTTACGTAATTTTTCAACTGGATAACCGTGGTTCGTACAACCGTGGTAAAAAGTTTGAAGATGCTATTTATAAAAACCTAGGCGTGGTTGAAGTTGCCGATCAAATTAAAGGCGTAGAGTTTTTACGTACACTTGATTACGTAGACCCACAACGCATCGGTGTTTATGGCCACAGCTACGGCGGCTACATGGCACTTATGACTATGTTTAAAGCAGGCGATTACTTTCAAGCCGGCGTATCGGGTGCTCCTGTAACCGATTGGGCTCTATACGATACGCATTACACAGAGCGTTATTTAGGTCACCCTGATACGAATGCTAAAGGGTATGAAGATAGCGCAGTATTTCCATATGCTGATGGCTTAAAAGGCCCATTAATGATTTATCATGGAATGGCTGACGACAATGTGCTGTTTACGCATTCAACTAAATTGTTTAAACAACTGCAAGATAACGAAAAACAGTTTGAAATGATGACCTACCCAGGCTCTAAGCACAGCCTACGTGGTAAACAAGTGCAAACACATTTACATCAAACAATTACAAACTTCTTTAATCGTCATTTTGATGTTAAATAAGCAAGTAAAGTAATAACAGACTAAAGGCTGATTGATAAATCAGCCTTTTTTTTGCATTAATGGACGTTAAGCCTAGATTAAACTCTTTTTTTAGCTACGCTTATTCTATGCGCTAAAGCGCACACTTTTTGAGGATAAATGTATGCCTAATCTACGAAGTTTTAGTATATCCCAGCGTTTTTCACTGTTAATAGCCATAGTTATATTTGGACTAATAATACTTAGTATATCGAGCCTAACTCATCAATATAGCTCGCTAAAAGACGAGCAATACACAAAAACACAAAATGTAGTAGAAACTGCGTACAGTATAATCGAGCACTATTATGGCCTTGAGCAAAGTAATTCACTTACTCAACAGCAAGCTCAATCGCAAGCACTTAATGCAATAAGAGCACTGCGCTACGACAAAACCAATTACTTTTGGATTAACAACTACCAGCCAACAATGGTTATGCATCCTATAAAACCTGCGCTTGAGGGAAAAGATTTAACCAATAACAAAGACCCTGACGGCAAAGCACTGTTTGTTGATATGGTTAATATAGTTAAACGCTCTGGCGAGGGATTTATTCCTTATAAATGGCCAAAACCAGGTAAAGAAAAACCCGTTGAAAAAATCGCATTTGTTAAAGGTTTTAATCAATGGCAATGGATTATTGGCTCAGGTGTTTATCTTGATTCAATTGACGAAGCATTTAGCGAGCAACGAAACCTTATAGTCGTCAGTGCAACAATTATGATTATTGCTGTTATTTTACTTAGTTACTTTATAGGCAAGAGCATTTTAATACCTACTCGTTTAGCTGCCGATATGATGAAAGACATTTCACAAGGTGAAGGCGATTTAACCCGTAAATTAAATGAATCCGGTAATGATGAAATATCTGAACTATCACATTCATTTAATTTATTTGTTTTAAAAATGCGAGAGTCACTTGTTCATGTAGCGCAAAGTGCAAACGACGTAAGTGAGCATGCGCATACAGTTGATGATTCAAGTAGAACAAGCCACTCGTTTATTGAGCTTCAAAACGATAGCTCAACCCAAGTTGCAGCTGCCATGGAGCAAATGACTCACCAAATACATGATGTAAGCCGTAACGCCGAAGCCGCAGAGCAAGCAGCTAAAGATGCAGCACAAAACGCATCAACGGGTAAAAATGTGGTTGCGCAAACAATTACAGCAATAGAAACACTCTCAAGCAACATAGAAACAGTCAGTCGTGTAACAGAAGATTTAGCCAACGAGAGCCATAATATAGGCTCTGTACTTGATGTAATAAGAAGCATCTCGGAGCAAACAAACTTATTGGCATTAAACGCTGCCATTGAGGCTGCTCGCGCAGGAGAGCATGGCCGAGGATTTGCTGTTGTTGCAGATGAAGTAAGAACACTAGCCAGTCGTACAGGGCAAAGTACCGACGAAATTCAAACCATGATCACTAAACTTCAAGAAGGTGCAAAAGCAGCAGTAGAAGCAGTTAAATCAAGCCAAGCACTTTCAGTTTCTACCGTAGATCAGGCGTCATCAGCCAATACTTCACTTAATGAAATAGAACGACTTGTTTCAATTATTACCGAAATGAACAGCCAAATAGCACGCGCCACAGAGCAACAAACTCAAGCTGCCGACGAGGTTAATTTGCGTATTAATGAGCTATCTCAATCAACTGAGCAATCATTAAATAATACTAAACAGCTTACCGATGCCAGTGATAATCTTAAACAAAGTAGCCAAGAGCTTTCGAGCGTAGTTAATCGTTTTAAATTAGATTAACCCTAACCCATATAATTATCGTAAAATGCAAAAGCCCTGAATTAACAGGGCTTTTTTATTACATGTAGGTTTTTAGCTTACAAACAGTAACGTGCAAACAAGCTCGTTACTGATGCAGCTGTTGGCTTGCCATGCTGCCAATCACCGCCTTCAACACCGCTTCCTGCAATGTCCATATGCACATAAGGCAAAGGTTGTGCAGAGTCGTTACCGTGCTTATCAAGCCCACCAACAATAGCCATAAACGCCATAGGGAACTGATGTCCACGCGCAGTAACAGCAGATGCTGCGTTATTGCTCGAGAGTACATCGTCAGCTAGCGTGCGTGGTTTAATAAAGTCGTAATCTTCACGGCGAGAACGCGATACTTCAGCGCCATCTGCCCACAAATCTCCAAGGTCAGCTATTTGACGTGAAATACCAGCGCTACGAGCTGGACCATTTTCAACATACGCACCGTAAGGACCCATTGCACGTGCCGCGTGACCCGTTAATGTAGCAACAGTAAATAACGTTGGGTTTATTTCGCCTTTAGCTAAATCTTTCATTTCGCTAAGCAGGTCGCCCATTGCTAAGCGCCCTTCTGCATCGGTATTACCAATGCGTACACGGATACCTTCGCGACTAGTAATAATTTCATCTGGCACAAAACAATCCGAGCCAATAGAGTTACGAACAACAGCTAAGTACGATACCACTTTAACGCCTTTAGGCTGATAATCCGCAACGGCTTTCATAAAGCCCGCAACAGAAGCAGCGCCGCCTTTATCGCGACTCATGCCTGCCATGTGCCCGCCAACTTTTAAATCGGCGCCGCCTGTATCGTATACAAGACCCTTACCTACAAACATAAGTGTGCGAGTAATTTCGCCCTCTGGTACATATTCAAGCTTAACAACACGTGGGTGATGGCGCTCAACTGCATACGATGCACGAGCAACAGTACTTAACATTGGGTAGTTTTTATCAATAGCTGCAATATCATCAATTACGTCAACTGCAATGCTTGAGCCTTTAAATAAATCAACGCAGTAATCAGCAAAACGTGGTGGAGCCATACGCTCAGGTTCAGTGCCACATAAGTCACGCGCGGCATATTGGCCTGCAGCAATCGCATTAACAGCTTTAATTGTTTGCTCGCTTGCGCCAACTAAACCAATTTGAGTAATAGGTTCAATACTTTCACCGTGATATTCACGCGCTTCTAATGGCTGCCATAAGGCTTGGCAAGCGCCTAAATAAGCAACTTCTAAAGCATGCTGATAACGGCTATCGCCATTTAAATTTGGTAAAAATAATGCAGGATTAACACTACCCGACGCTTTTGCTTCGTTAATTGCTAATTTAGCAGCATCAAAATAACGGCGAACATCGTCGTAATCTCTATTTAACGGACCCGTTGGCGCAAGTACAACGCGTTTGTTTTCAATCACTAATAAAGTAACTTGTTTACCAATACGAGAATCAACTTTTGCTTGGTCTAAAATAGCATCACGTAATGAGTTATTTGGTAATTGAGAAAAGTCATCACTAATAATAATAAGCGCATCATGAGATGTGCATTCAAGGCTTGCACTAACCGCTTGAGGGTATGCCATAAATAAAGTCCTGTTAGAAAACATAAGCCCCTATTATCGTCGATTTAAATATTGAAGACCAGCAAGGTGCGATGAGCTAATTATACAACTTGCCAATAAATGGCAACTTGGGGTTACAGGCTTTACAGCTTAATCGAGAATACTAAGTTGAAAGTTTTGTTCTGGCTCGCTTTTAATGCCAACGCCTATGCCAAGTAATCTTACAGGTTGTTGTAGCCCTCGTTGATAAGCCTTAGTAAGGAGTTGAATAAATATTTCTGTGTTTAGCTCGTGGTATGCCTGATCGGCTGAGGTCACTACAAAATTTGCAAACTTCACTTTAACACTCAGCTTATTAATACGGTTTTGTAATTGCTGTTTATTAAGCCTTAAAACTAATTCGTCTAACAATTTTGGCAGCTCATCTAAGCACTCTTGCAAACTTGTTTTATTGTATTCGTAGGTATGCTCAACACTCAGCGACTTTCTGATGCGATCTGTTGATACTTTACCAACATATTCACCTGCACATTTTTGATAAAGCGACACACCAAAATTACCCACATGTTGCTGCATCCAGTTAACGCCTTTTTCACGTACATCCTTGCCGGTATATAAGCCTTTTAAATTTAGCTTTTCGAGCGTTACTTTACCCACCCCCGGAATTTTCCCCAGCGGTAATTGCGCTAAAAAGTCATCGACCTCATGAGGCAAAACGACAAATTGACCATTCGGTTTTTTTTCGTCGCTGGCTATTTTGGCAATAAATTTAATCGGTGCAATACCTGCTGATGCAGTGAGCCCGGTGGCATTGTAAATATCGGCTCTTATTTGCTGTGCAATAAGTGTGGCACTGCCTTTACAAGCGGTGCTGTCTGTTACATCTAGGTAGGCTTCGTCAAGGGAGAGAGGCTCTATTAAGTCTGTGTAGCGGCTAAATACTTCGCGTATTTGATTTGAAGCTTCTTTGTATACAGCCATGCGCCCAGGGACAATAACTAAATCGGGGCATAATTGTTTAGCATGATAGTTCGACATAGCCGATCGTACGCCATATTCTCTCGCTATATAGTTAGCGGTTGAGAGCACGCCTCGTCGGCTATTGCCTCCAATAGCAAGCGGTACACATGCAAGTTTTGGATTATCTCGCATTTCTACTGCTGCATAAAAGCAATCCATGTCTATGTGAATAAACTTCTTCATCACCACAACAATAACTGGTTATTTATACAGTCATTATTATAGAATCAAATGCGATAAGCAAGCCTAGGGCCTGTTTATCTTTCGAGGTTAAATTTGCAGCAGTATGTTTGGTATTTAGGCAAGGCAGAGCCTATGTAGTGTGGTTATTCCCCATAAATAGGCGATAACGTAGCACAAATGCCAAACATACGCTGCCCGAAGGGTTCTGCCTAGGGGCAATTTACTCTTTGTTGCTCGGTTTTTACTTAGCCCACTAGGTCACAAACCTCGCGCCGAGATTAAATAGCCCCTAGATTGAACAAATTTTAATCCTGAAAGGTCAACAGGCCCTAGTTAGCGATTAAAAAAAGCGCTTATTACCTTCTTGCTCTTTATAACCGTGCAGCCAAAATATGACCTCGAATAAAAATCCCGCTAACATTAAAATAATAGCGCCTGATTCGTTACCCATTGCGTAACAGGTAAAAGAGGCTATAAAAACCAAACAAGCTAAGGACCAATTAATTATATTCTGCATATTTTTACCTTTGTGTGTTTTTGTGTTTGTCTGTGTAATTTAACTGTAGACCTAAAATTAAACAGGTACAATCATCTTATAAAAAAACATGCCATTAATTACCTTGAGCTCGTAACCCCATGTTGATAATCTAAGTACTTTAAAATTAAGGGCCAATAAATAATGCAAACGTTTAAAGATCAGCACCCTATCCATACCGACATCACCGTAGCGTGGGCTGATATGGATGCACTACAACACGTAAATAATGTAGTGTATTTACGTTACTTTGAAATAGCCCGAATCGACTTCTTAAATAAAATAAATCTGTTCGATACAATAAGCCCTAATGGCGTGGGCCCGGTAATAAGCGAAAATAACATTCGTTATAAACGCCCAGTTACATTCCCAGATACGCTTACAGTCGGTGTTACTATTTCTGATATAAAAACAGACCGATTTGTTATGAATTACACCGTATTTAGTCACGCACAAAACGCTATAACAACAACAGGCACTTCAAAAGTGGTTATGTTTGATTTTGAAACAGGCCAAAAAGCCCTCATTGCAGAGCCTCTTTTATCGGCGTTAGTTAGCTACTCTCAAGACGAGCAATAAGGAATTCTCATGCAATACAGCCCACTTGGCAGCAGTGGTATTAACGTTTCAAGAGTATGTTTAGGCAGTATGACTTGGGGTAAACAAAATACTCAAAGCGATGCTGATGAACAAATAGCCTACGCGTTAGAGCAAGGCGTAAACTTTATTGATACAGCCGAAATGTATGCAGTACCGCCCTCTCCAGAGACCTATGGTAAAACTGAGGAAATTATTGGCAATTGGCTATCGCGTAATCAGCAAAAGCGCAGCGATGTGGTACTTGCTACAAAAATTGCAGGCAATGGATTATCGTGGGTACGTGATGGTGGCAATATTACGCGCCAAACAGTAATAGAAGCCGTAGACGATTCACTTAAGCGCCTTAAAACCGACTACATTGATTTATATCAGCTGCATTGGCCAAACCGCTCTACCCCGCACTTTGGCAGACAATGGCCCGGCACTCTTAAATTTACCGACGTAAATACACAAGAGCAACAAGCTAGTATGCTTGATATTCTAGAGGGCCTTAATGAATGTGTTAAAGCAGGTAAAATTAAGCACTGCGGTTTATCAGACGATACGCCATGGGGTATAAGCCAGTTTTTAAGCTTGGCCAAAGAGCATAACTTACCGCGCATGGTATCTATTCAAAATGAGTTTAGCTTAGCGCACGCTAAAGACTGGCCGTATTTAATAGAACAATGTGTACACGAAGATATTGCCTACTTACCGTGGTCGCCCTTAGCAGCCGGTTTATTAACGGGTAAATACCTAAACGGTGCTCGCCCAGAAGGCTCTCGTTGGACCTTCATGCAGCGCAACGGTATTTTTAGAGATACACCAAATGCAGAGCAAGCCACTAAGCAGTATGTTGAGCTGGCTCATGCAAACAATATTACTCCAGCACAACTAGCACTCGCATGGTGTAACCAAGTAGATGGCGTAACCTCTTCAATTATTGGTGCAACAAGCATAGCCCAATTGAAAGAAGATATTGATGCATTTAACATCACGTTAAGCGACGAAATTCTTAGTGAGATTAACACTATATTTAAAAACTATCCTATGCCTTATTAAGCATGTACCAGTTAAAAGCAGCCTTGAACAAGGCTGCTTTTAACTAAAATATTTGACCCTACTACAACCAACACTATACTTTAATTAAGTTTTCTTAATTCAACGAACACTTATCAATGCTGAGAAACGGATACTATGCATTTTGCCTATTAATTGTATTTAACGCGCATGCCGTTGAGAAAAAAGTACAGCCTCTAGAAGAAATTGTTTGGCTGCAAAGTTACACGCCCCCTTTTCATATAGCTAAAAGCGAAAGTGCACCACAAGGCGGTATTTGCGACAACCTAACCGAGCAACTCATTAGAACCATAACTGATGTAAAACATACCCGCTTAATTGTCCCTCAGCAGCGTATAAATAAATATTTAAGTGAAGGAAAAAACGTATGCTTCCCGTGTGTTATTTATAAAAAACATAATAACCAACTACTTAACTACTCAAATCCAACAACGGTATATCCCCCATTTTCAATTATCACGACTAAAGAGCTAAAGCCCAAATTAGAAGAAAAGCACGGCTCGCCCATTCACCTTATTAATTTATTAACCGACCCGCAATACGTATACGGGCAAGCTGCTGCACGTAAATTTACAACTAAAATTAATACAATTATTGAAAATACAAAACGAGATAAAGAGTCATCGTTAAGTTGGAGTAGCGAAAATGAAAGTCAGGCTGTTATAGCACGCTTGAGTCATGGCTTTTTAGACTACTCAATTGATTACCCGTTTATGGCCGATTACTTTAATAAACAAGGGGAGTATACGAATATAGAAAGTGTACCAATAGAAGAAAATGATGTTCAATTTATACGAGGAGCAATAGGTTGTGCGGCTAACGCACCTAATAATTTTGCACAGCAAGCGCTTAAAAAAATTAACCGCGCGCTAAAAAATAATGTACTACAATCGCCTGAGTATCAACAAAGTCAGCATAATTGGCTTAAAACTACCTTTGCCGACTTTGATAAACACTACCAACAGCAAGTTATTAATTTTTACTTACTTGCCACTGATGCTCAAGTAAACACTGATCATTAGCATAAAGTGCAACAGCAAAAATACTTTTAGGCGTTACCTCGCCCACGCCCGAAGGTGTGCCTGTCATTACTACATCACCATCTTCTAAGCTCATAAATTCACTAATTTCTTGTAAAATTGAGTCCGGGTTATGCAGCATAAAATGAGTATCACCTCGCTGAACTACTTTATTATTAATTTTAAGTTCAAAGGTAAAGTGCTTCATTGCATCAGTTAGCGCTACAAAATCAGTTAAAATTACAGAGCCGTCGAACGCCTTAGCGCGCTCCCATGGAAGCCCTTTATTTTTTAACTTACTTTGTACCGTGCGCTTAGTTAAATCAAGGCCGAGTCCAACCCCCACAAATTTTTTATTTTTAACTACAAAACATAGCTCGGTTTCATAATGCAGCGTATCGCCGTTATGAGCCGCAAATAACGTATTAGTAATCGCGCTATTTGGTTTGTTAAATAACACCATTTGATCTGGCGTTTCGTTATTTAGCTCTGCAATGTGTGCGGTATAGTTTCGACCAACACAGACCACTTTTGATGGTGTTAATTCTTCAGATACTAACTTTATTGAATGCATATAAATAATGTCTCAGTTATTGGACCTGTTGACCTTTCAGGATTAAAATTCGTTCAATCTAGGGGCTATTTAATCGCGGCGCGAGGTTTGTAACCTAGTGGGCTCGATAACTGCTCCTGCGTTATTCTACTGGCTTACATCCATGTAAGAATAAGCAAAAATCGAGTAAAGCTTCCGCGTCCTGCTCACGCCCCTTACCTACATCC
>NZ_PJAV01000135.1:0-36554 GCF_002836695.1 Pseudoalteromonas sp. 78C3 | reverse complement strand
TTCAAATTACTTTATTTTAAGGGTAAGTGATTTTATATAGCGAAAATTTTATAACATAAAATTGATATCTTAATTAAGTGACTTATTTTTAAGTTGTTAATTCATAGTGTTTTTTAATTTTTTAAAATGTACTATTACCTTTAAAGTTTATTTATTGGTGTTATCTGTTTATTTATCTTATTAGTGGTTATTTTTATATTTAAACGCAAAAAAGATATTTAAAAACATGTGGTTACGTTTAAATAAAATCATGTTTTTACTTGTTTAACTTTTTATTTTGTTCTATTACTAAAAATAGAGAAAATTAAACAAGAGTTATTCAAATGAAAAAGTTATATGTTTCTGAATCGACAAATAAAAGAATTAAAGAGTTTAATGAAGCTAAAAAACTTGGGGTTCATATTCCGTATGTGAAAAGCACTTTTATGTCAGCTGGTACTCGCTCTATCTTTTGGTGTCCTGTTCAGGAGCGTGTGATTACACTTATGAGTCAAGGTGAAAAGCACCTTTACATTACAAAGCTGTTTGAGCCGAATGTTGTTGAAATTAAAGAGCAATATCCGCTCGATTATGTGCGCACCCAAGAGATTGCTGATGCACACGGTGTTATCCATCCTCGCAAACACTTAACCGGTGAATTGACTGTTGTTACTACTGACTTACTAATTACATACCGTGATGAAAATGGCTCGGAGTATCGTGTTGCTTATGCATTTAAATATAGTATTGGTGGTCAAAACCAAGATCGTACGAACCAAAAACTAGCGATTGCAGAAACATATTGGAAACGATTTGGTGTGCGTAGTGAGCAAATCTTACGATGTGATGTATCAAAAGATAAAGCATATAACTTATTAAATTACATAGATAAATACGATAAGAGCATATGCATAAATGAAATAAACGAGTTTGTTACTGCTCTTCTAGATGATGTTATTGAACATCCAAGCCACACCTTGCGAGAGTCATTGAATGCAGTATCTGCATCACTGCATATAGAGCCATTTTATAGCATGACACTTTTGGCGAACGCAATATTTAGAAATGCGTTGCCAATCGATTTGATGCAAGAAATTAAGTTGCATAAGCCGATTAAGCTCGCTTTGCTAAGTAAGTGGGGCTAGATACTTATGCTTGCTGTAAATGACATACTACAACTGACGCCCGCTGGAGTTGAAAAGTTTAAAGCAAAATTTGATGCAGATGATGAGTTTTTTGTCTCAAGAGTGATTGATGAGAGTACGGAATACGCTCAATACTTTGTGATAACAAATTTAACGCAGATGAAAAGCAAAGTTGAGCCGCAAAAACCGCTTGCACTAACGATGAATCATGCGCACAGGCTCTTTAAGCAATCGCTTGATGATGACGGTTGTGGCTTGTTTCATATGCATGATGAACGTTCGTGCATAAGTGATGAGAAGTTAAGTATAGAGTGTCCGAAATGGTTGGAAAAGCGTGAAGCGAGCTGGTCTGTGATAGAGCAATTTCAATCAGATGAGCAAATCTTAAAATACTTGCAAGGCATGCTTGCACACCAAATTACAGAGCATGCAGCTGATTTAAACGTTAATGAAAAAGCTATTCGACGGGCATTGAATCGCTATATTTCGAATGGGTGTCGCAAGAATGCACTTTTACCAATTGGGTACGCGAATGTGGGTAACTGTAAGCGGGTTTATAAAACAAAACCCGGGGCAAAGGGCCGTCTTCTTCCTGCGTTGAGGACGAGAATGATCGAACCAAGCGACATTGTAAAAGTTCAACGACTTGCAGCTCGAAACTGTGTTGATAAAAAGGATGGGAAGTTTTGTTTAAAGCATTTGCATATTCTGTTTTTGAAAGAGCACTGCTCCAATCAAGTAGTCGTTGAAAGAGGTGGAGAAACACACTTTGAACTTGCTGTTGATGAATCTAAAAAAATTAATTATCAGCAATTCAAACGTTTATTTAATAAAGCATTTGACCCGCAACAGCAGCAAGTTTTAAAAATAGGTAAGTCTGCTTATAAAAATAATCGTAAAGATATGACAGGTAGCGCCTTTGAAGGGGCTACTCGTGCTGGTCAGCTTTGTGAGTCAGACTCAACTGAGCTGCCTTTGTATGTTGCTTACCCACTGAATAAAGAAAAAATAGAAGCTGCGGGCAAGCCGACTTTGTGTATCGTAGTGTGTGTAAGAACACAGATGGTGATGGGTTATTCGCTTGGTTTTAGTTCACCAAAATGGATAAGTGTTGCAGAGGCATTAGTTAACTGTGCACAAAACAAGCAAGAGTATGCAAAGCAATACAATGTTCATATCGATGATGAACATTGGCCATCTCAACATCTCCCTTTGTCAATTCGTCTTGATAATGGTGGCGAGAATACTCCTAAACAGTTCACTGTAGTATTGAAAGAAGATTTAGGTATTGCTATTGCCGATTATTGCCCACCTGCAAAAGGAGCTGGAAAGGGGACTGTCGAACATCTAATCGATATTATTCAAAGCTTTCTTGCCAACATTCCTGGGGCAGTAGAAAAAGGACGTGACGCCGGTATTCAGCATCCGTCCCAGCGAGCTGTTCTCTTAATCGAAGATGTTCATCGACTCATCATAAGAGCAATTTGTATTCATAACACGTTGAACTTTCGTGAACGCTTATTAACAGTTGAAATGGCGATGAACGAAGTCATACCAGCGCCGTCAGCCATGTGGAATCACTTAGTGAATGATGAGTTTCTAGGGCGTTTTAGAATGTCACAAAAGCAGCTACCTAAGCTTGTCTATGCTCTTATGCCGAAATTAACGGCCACAGTTCATCGAAACGCAATTAGTTTTAATGGGTTAGGGTATTACAGCGACTGGGCTGAGAAACAAGGATGGTTTGCAAAAGCAACAGGTGCTCGTTTTAAAATTGATGTGATCAGCCTTGGTGGCACAGTAGACACTATTTACTTCAAAGATAAAGCAGGCGAACTTCAGCCTCTCTCACTCAAAAAAGAGTATGAGATGTATGAAGGTATGACTGAATTGCAAGCAGAATATCAACTTAATCAAATAAAAGAAAATCGCAAAGAATTAGAGCATAAAAAAGAAAATGCGCTGGTCAATTTTGAACATGAAGTTGAACAAGCTATAGAGCATCGCTTGAACAATGACTTTAAAGACGCGCCTCCAAATACGCAAAAAACGATTCAAGGTGGTATTGCAGTGCGTAAAGCAATCATGATTGAAGGTGAGCAACAAATAAAGGCTGAAAAGCTAGCTAATTTAATACAAGTCAGTTCAGTCAGTAAGGTGGCTAACGAGCTGCTTGATAGCGAAGATGACGATGATTATGAGGGTGTATACTGATGGAAGTAAAAAGAATTCAAGCGAATTATCAAACTCAGTCGCTTGAAAAATATCAAGGTAACCCGCTGATTGAAACGCTGCCTTCTGCGCTAACTGAAAGTGAATTTACTGAGTTAATGTATGTGCTCAAGTATTTTCCTGAGGACTTTAATGCATTATCACAGATGGATGCGAATGACTGTATCGATGATTTGAAGTTGGTTTATATTCCTACGGTAGAGGCATATCAAATATATGAAAGTTTATACACGCAAATACGTAAATGTTACGTAAAACGTAACCCTCTGAGTGCTGATAACCGTCGCTTAGTTAACACTGTTAGTACTCGTTTAAAAAGTAAAGGCAAATTTAATGTGCTACAACCTAGCGAATATGTAGCGACCGCCCCAAGCATCTTAGTCAGCGGAAAGGCGGGGATTGGCAAAACAGTATTAATTCGTCGTATCTTAAGTACATTTCCTCAGATTATTAAGCACACCAAATACCGTAGCCAAGTGTTTGAAATACAACAGGTAGGATGGATGTCGTTTGACATGCAGTCATCCCGCAGTCGTAAAGCGCTTGCTCATAATTTTTTTAATGAGTTAGAGCGCGTACTAGGCCGTGAAATTAAGGGGGATTTTGTAAAGGCACGAGACTCAATAGATCAACTTTTTCACGCAATGCAAACGGCAGCTGTTGTATATAACATCGGTTTAATACACATAGATGAAGCGCAGTTTGTGTTAAACCCTTCAGCAAATTTCAAAGATGCCCCAACGCTACCAGAGATTGAAGCATTGTTTAACAAGATTGGTGTGCCAGTTATTATTTCGACAACAGATGATGCTTTAACAACGTTTAACAGTACTGAAAGTGAGTCGCTAACAAAAGCGACTAAGTTACAAACAGTACGTCGATTAAACTCTATTGCACATATCAAAATTAAGCAATGGCATGTAAATACACCAAAATTTGAAGAGTTATTTTCTGCTTACTTTCAGACTTCACTATTTGAAAATAGTGAAGTAAACAGCATTGAATTTAAAAAACAGTTGCTTGTATTATGTGTGGGGGTAACTGATGCCATATCAGTACTTTCAATTGCATTTATACGCAACTACCACTTGCTCTTAAAAAAAGGAAAGCAGCCTGACTGTTTAAAACTGCTTAAACAAGTGTATCGAGCACGGATGGAAACGTGGCATGCGCCCCTTACTAAGCTTCGAAAAGACTACGATGTGGTGAACTCTAAAAAGAAAGTAAATAATGTTCATGACCCAAAAGCAACTGTCTCTAAGTTTTACACCGAAGCCGAGGCATACACTCCTAAGCCAGCTCGAAAACGTACTAGTGAACATCATTTAAAACCGGCTTCAAATGTTGAACGCATTAACGAAGGTGATGAAATGATAGATGCTGATTCAATTGTCGCAAGTTATGGGGAGGAGTGAGGGGATGATGTATCAAGTACCGACTCCACTGCCCGGAGAGCATGCCGTAAGTATTGCCTATCGTTGGTTTAACGCGAGCCAGTACACGACCCTTGAATCATTGATGGAGGTAAAAAAATATAAATCGAAATTGGACTCACCCCGTCGGTTATGGATACCGCTTTATTCAGAGCTTGCGCAAGCATTTTCATCAAAGTATTCATTAGCGAGCTTTATTTGTAAATTTACAAATATAAATGACTATAACTTATTCTTCGATGAGTCAGTTTTTGATGGTTCAAGCATTGAAGTCATATTGCAGGAGCTGTCAGCATTTAAATTTAATAATGCTCTCAACGTTTCGCAAGATAAACATTGGCGATATTGCCCAGTTTGCGCACATGAAGATGAGAAAAAACATGGCACTTCTTACCTTCATGTAGCTCATCAACGTTTCTATAAGCGTGTATGTAGTAAACATGAGGTCTTATTGGAAAAGGTTGATTCCTTCAATTTCAGTTTGCCACCGACTTGCTCTGAGCCTGCTATAGCAACTCAAAGTGATATAGATAAAGATGCAGCTTTATTGGAGTGGGTTACTGATTTATACGATATACCAAAAGAGGAACGTAAAGTCAGAGTACTGAATTTACTTCGCCAAAAAGTATGCGTTTATTATTATGATAGAAAAAATCCATATCAGGTGCAGCGAGTACAGTATCTTCAGAACATACTAGCAAAGCGCTTTAATGGCTCTGTCTACCTTCATTATTTCGAGTGGGGTAAGTTGACATCAGGACACTATCCGATGGATTCATCAGGTGGTTTGATGCGCTTTTTAGAACCAGAAATACACTTTCACCCAATGCTCTATCTAATGCTCTTAGATTTATTTCTTAAGCGTGACGCACTCGATATGTCTATGGAATACAGACTAAATATGTCAAACGTAAGGCGTGAATTACCAATCGTTGTAGCCCCATTGGGTATATATGAGTTTGAGCAAGATAGTGCGGCATAATCAAAGTAGCTAAATCAAGGACGACTTATGCGAATGATACAGATATCCCCTCGAATTTATGCCGGTGAAACAATATACAGTATAGCGTCACGCATAGTGTTGAATGATGTATCAACGTCTTTTTCGCAATCAATGCTAAATGTTTTTGATAATAAAAATATTCAGCTCAGCTCAATTCTCCCTTCTTATTTAAGTCAATTATCATCGTTAACATTATGCACGGTTGATTGCCTTATAGATAATCACACACTGTTTCAATATTACTCTGCTTTCTCTTCCGATAGGGTTAAAAAACAGGCGTGTTATTTTTTAAAATCTGGCGATAGTAGTGCTGCATTTAAAGCGCTTGGGTTATTAGCCAACCGCATTACGGACAAAGATATGCATAAGTACTGCCCTGTTTGTGCCTTAGAACAAGAGTTTTTATTTGGAGAGGCTTATTGGCTTTCAGAGCATCAGTTACCGCTTTCTTTAGCCTGTATAAAGCATGAGTGCATGCTCGAATCAAAACCAAAAGCACGTAAACAGCTGGTATTTCCCGACACAGGGAGAGCAGCTTTTCATTGCACAAACCCAGTTTTACTCAAAATAGCAGGATTTAATAGCTACCTCGTTAACGGTTATTCATTCGATCCTATCAAGCTTGGTCGAGTATATGCCGTGAGACTCATTAACAGAGGCTTTGCTACAACTAAAGCGGTGCGACATATAAAATGGCGCAATGAAATGAGAGTGTATTTTTCTTCGCTGATGCATGATGAGCGAGTAAAAAACTTGTTGGACTCTTCATCCGAATATGGCTTCCCAGCTAACATTTTTTATCACGATGACTCAAGTCACCATCCCATCAAGCATGTATTAATTATTAGTTTTTTGTTCGATCATTTTGGTGATTTTATAGTGGCTTATTGCCAAGGGGAAAGCTTACTTACTAGTAAAGCTAAGCCAGCGACTTCACAAGCAAATATTGACGAGGGGCGCCATAGTAAAACATTAAAGTTATTGAGTTCAGGCATGCATTTAAGGGGTGTCATTCGTCATGCGAATGTAAGTGCTGCAACCGTTCGAAGTGTTGCCATCAAGCATGGCATAGCACTATATGAGAATGACCGAAAAGTTGGCCGCTCAATGCGTAGATCTATCTTGATACAGTTAATGATAGGAAAGCCAACTCAGATACTCGCTGAAACTTTTAACTTGTCAGTAGGTGATATAGAGCAAGTGCTGGTTGGCCAAACTGCTATTAAAATATTGCGTCAACGCATTAGGTTCTATACCCGCAGAAGAACCGCACGGCAGGCTATTATCTCAGCGCTATACACGCTTGTTAGGCCATCTATTTCTAGAGTTAGAAAAGTAATAGATAAAGAGTATATGTGGCTTTATAAGCACGATAGGGAGTGGTTAAACGATTTAAAAAAAACATACTTCAACAACAAGTAAGAGAGAGAATATGGATAAGCATACAAATAATATACTGCAACAAGATCCGAGAAAAGCGGCTCGGGTAGCATTAAAGGTATTTCTAAATATTATGGATGCATGGGGTGTTAATTTAGATCAACGACAAGTACTTTTAGGTAGCCCTAAAAATAGTGAGTTTGAGCAATGGCAACAGGGAAACGTTGAAACCATGAATCGTGATGTGGTTATACGGATCTCTTACATTATTGGTATCTACAAAGGGCTAGGCTTGACATTTAACGACCGTATTTGGGCTGATAAGTGGGTGAATAAACCCAACCCAGAGTTTAATGGTCAATCTGCTTTAGATTTTATGCTTAGTGGAAATATAGAGCAATTGAAGCAAGTTAGAGAGTTTGTTGATGGTCCATTTAACTTTATCCATTGAATTGAAACTATCAGTGAATAGTGAGAAAAACCATTCTAATCTTTAAAAATTAGAATTATTCCTTACAGAAGTTGTTGACTTCGCTGAGGAATTTATTTACCTTAAAAAGAGACTAAATTGCAGTCGGCTACAGAGCATGTTTGCTCTAACTTTATACTCCGCTCCCTATCTATTGCACGGGAGGTTTCAGCTGCAAACCGGTTATACCGGATACTTTATGTGAAACCTAACTTCATTATTTTTGGAGAATACTATGTGCAGGATTGATGCGCCTTTTGGCAATATCACCTTCGATGAAAAAAACGACCCTAAAGAACGCTTTATACAAGCTCTAGATGAGTTTGATATACAAGGCAATTTCAGAACATTAATGATTAAACACTTTTCAGATACATGGGAAAATGTATTTGGAGGTGTATTAGTTCTTGAAGATGCTTTAAATGAGACTAAATCCCATATATCTGAGCCCGCAAAGTGCATTTCTATTTTATTGACTCAACAGAAAACTATTGTAAATAGTATTTCATGTTATTACGGATATTATCAACTCCCTTTAGATGATGAGCCAATAATTGTTTTTTTAAAGGACGTAGCTGACATTTATTATCCTAACGCACTGTTTGGATTATTTAATGACGGTATGGATAAATGTGGAAGCTACATAATGTTTTCATCATGGTTGTATGGAAAGGATCACTGCCTCACTAAAGCATTTTTTGATGATACTTCATTATGTTTGTTAAATAATAGAGATAGAGCTTTCCTGCTTTGGAGTTTCTTTGATGAAATATCAAATAATTTAAGGTTTCTAGATAGCAATTACTTATATAATGCAATGACTTATATAACGACTTCAAACATCGTACAAGGGCCTCAAAGTGAAGCGGTAACTAATACTTCAGCTAATATAATTCGTGGTTTAGATTTTATAAGGGCATGGATAACTTACGACTCTCAAGCTGGTAGATTTAATTATAAGTGGTCCGATTTTTTATACACTTACAATAAGTCCTTTTCTAATCTTGATTATTCAATATCTCTTAGACTTATAGATAGTGATGAACCTCAAAATTTAAATTATGAATGGCTTGAAAACACTAAGCTAAAGCTTCAAGAGTTATTATATATAAATACTACTTTAGATAAAGTTCCATCCGAAGAGCATGTGCAGTGGGCACAAGAGCTAGACGGATACTTTAGAACGTTTACGTATCGTAACTTTGAGAAGCACTATAACCAAAACAGCTCAAATATTAATGATTTATATAAGCGTCAAGACAATGCTCATCATGAGTTTTGTTTAAAATTGAAACCGCTACAGATATCGGCTTGGATTGAATTTTCTATAAAAGAAGATTTTCGAAGATTGCTTGAATCAAAACCTAGTCAGTTTCGAGGTGAATTAAAGAATAGCGTTGATTTATGGGGTTATGGTAAGTATTTCACCTTATGGGAAAAAGTATTTTTAGCCGCTCTAGAAGAGTTAGACTATCAAAGTAAACTATTAATTTTATCTTGTTCAATTCCTTTTAATAGCCGTCGATCTGAAGATTTATATCCAGAATGCGCTACTTGGTGGAATGAACTTTTTACCGACTTGGTTGACGCGAAGGGTTTTCCTAAAGCTTTAATACCTGATTGGGCTGTTACTGCAATTGACAGGCTAGAACGGGAAAAGATGGTTCCCTATATAGATAAAAGCATTGGGATAATACGTGGAGAAATCGTAAAAGAAGAGAATAAAGAACATCTAGAAACATACCATCAAAAACTTGATAGGTTACTTAGTTTTTTAGATCGTTCTGCACCAGATAAAGCTTTACGACATCGCCTTCTGCTAATGCGCTCTTCTATCGAGCCTTTTTCTGATGAGTCGCTTTCAAAGTTTGACTATTCGTTTAAGCGTAAAGGTTTTAGCAAATGGTACGACTCTTTAAAACAGTTAGCAGCAGAGCACTGTACAAAAAAAATAAATGAGAACAGAAGCCTTACAATAGCTAAACATGAGCAAGTTCAAAAAGACTTTTATTTGCAATTCTCCCAACAATTAGCCGAATTTTTCCTAAGCCGACTGCGTCTTCGTAGAGGTGAAAAAGTGAAAGATGATAAATATGAAACGAGCCAAGTAACAGAGCAATCTTCAGTTTGGAGACAAGGTTACTTAAAAGCTCTTTCTGAATTAGGTTTAGACTTAAATGGACAAGTCCATAAAACAGTCAACTTCACTAAAAAATCAGATCCCAATGAAGATGTGCGAGCTATTGCCAGTGAGTGTTATAAGGCTGTTCGACGACACGCTAAGAAAGACTCTTCAGTTCAAGATATAAAAAGAAGCATTATTGCTGCTGAATGGTGGCTTCTTATGTGTCAGCGAACTGAGTTAGGTCATGAAATTGACTCTGAAAAGGCCGTGAGAACTAGGCGTAACCTAATGCGCAACCCATAACTTATTATTTACCTTCAATCTAAATAACTAAACTTGGTGTACTAGAGCCTGATGCTCTTACTTTGACGCTAGCCGTCCGCCATGTAAAAACTTTACGGTCAATATGACCAGTCAAGGAGTATACGTATGCATAATTTTTCTGAAAATTTATTTAAAAAACACATTGGGCAAATAGAAGCTGATATTGATTCTAACTACCAAATGTTGAAATTTGGATCAGATGACCATCATGCCCAAACACGAATAGCTCAGTCCGGCAGTACAACTTGTAAAAATTGTGTCTCTGGTGATGGTATAAAAAAGCGAATTTTCGGTAGTTCTATCGAAGCGGAAAGCTCTGCTGATGACTTCTATGAGCGCTCCAATCGAGAACTCGAAGCTTATAGGTGTCCCGTAGGTAGTGGTTGGCATTTGAGAAAACCAAAATATAGATAATGAGTAGTTATGATTGACCGTTATTCCCAAACTATAATAATCACGCTTAGATTGGGAATGATTAAATCCTACTAAAATTCCCAATTTATAACTAAAAACTCTATAACGAAAAATGCGGTCTAAAAAACTGCATTTTCCCAATCTATAACAACTCTGATCAACAGACTAATTTTTTTGACCTTTAATGGGTAGTAAGTTCCACTATAGTTTGGGAATTTATCAAAATTATAAAAGCCGTTGCAGCAATGCAACGGCTTTTTTGTGTGTGGTGATTCGCCATTAATCATATGAACGTAGGTTGGGAAGAGTGAAACAAAACCCAACGAATCACAAATATACTTACTCGCTCACAACCCAAGAGTATGTGTTATTTATTGTAGGCGCTTAGCTTGCTGACGCGCGGGCGATAGCCCAAAAGTTATAAATAACATTGTGCGCTTGTAGCCTTTGGGCTACATTTGTTCAGCAAGTTGAATAAATTGGAGTAATTACTATGTCGCTACAAACATCAGACTTTAACCCGTTTGACTATATGGAAACACAGCAAGAAATTAATACATTTTTAGAAGAGTGTTTAGCTGATGATGATCCAAATACCTTTATTGAAGCACTTGGCTTATTAGTTAAAAAGCATGGCGTGAGTGATATTGCTAAAGCAACGGGGTTAAACCGTGAAAGCTTATATAAAGCCGTTAACGGTAAAACCAAGCCACGTTGGGAAACTATTTTTAAAGTGATGAGAGCACTTAATTTTCGCCTTACAACACAAGTAGCATAGGCTAGGTAGTATGCAACGAAACCTAACCAATCAAAAATATACTTACTCCCTCAAAAGCCAAGAGTATGTGTTATTTATTGTAGGCGTTAAGCTTGCTGACGCGCGGGCGGCAGCCCGAATAAGTATTTGAATAGGTGTTTGAGGGTATCATCAATTATAACGCGAATACGTTTCGTACTTTTAAATATTAGAAACCTTATTCAAGGTTTTGTCGCGCTGGCTTGGTGAGCCAACGCGGGGCTATAGATTTTCAAACTTAACTCTGCTGCTAGTAACTCATCCTTGAAGCAGGGTTACTGTCGGCATCCATGCCTTCACTTCCTCATACTGCGAAGCTGCGCTTCGGTTATTCGTCACCTCTCAGCGCACCCGAGCATCACGCTTAATCCTTCAAATAATTAATTGATGTGAACGTAAACGGCGAAGATAGGCCATCCATGGCCTAGTTTCGCCTTATCGCGCATCCATGCGCGACATTACTCATCAATTGCTTATTTTAAGGGCGTGATGACGGGGAGGGTGTTAAACGTGAAATTGGTGCTTGGTTTTGGAAAGAAACAAGACCTGACCCTATGCACATTCTTATTTTCAGGGCGTGATGATGGGGAAAGGGGGCAACATGAGTTTGGTGCCGAGTCTTGCCAAAGTGCAATATTTATCGGTTAATATTTTAATGTATGCAGTCAATATATGACCTCATTAGCTGCCGTAAGTATTTGTAACTTAGTTGATAATTATGGGAACCCCTCAGGATTTGACACTTTATGCCTTTATTCTCATAACATTATCTAAAACACACGAGATACTTATTAAAAATATAAAAGTAAATTAAGCTAAATCATGCATCATGGTTTAGCTTCCTTTTTATAGTCAAAAGCACACAGTAAGCGTCTGTAATCTGTTAGCTCTCTCGATTGACTTGGTATTGTTTTCAAAAATATTTCGACATCCTTTAAAGAAAAAGTGCCATGCATCACAGAAAGGATAGCTGAGCTATATTTACCAGAATGGGATATTCTATCATCATCAAACAATGATTTTATATCTTGATGCTCATGAGCTGTAGTTTGTTTTTGTATTAAATTTTCAAGTTTTTGTTTTTGCTGTTCTCTTAATACCTGACTTTTTCTTAATTCTGGGCATATTTTTGTAAACGCATATGCTGGGAACCACTGAGTATCGGCTATATGTATGTTATCTATAATTTGGATTAATTGCTTATTAGATTCTTCTAATATTTCAAAGTAGTCTGTCATAAAGCTTGATGAGTTCTTGTGTTCATATTTGATTGATTTAGCAGACCCTATAACCAGAATTTTATCATTATTATTTAGGGATTCTATATCTTCAGTTATGTTAACTTTTACACTACTACCATCTTCATTTTTACCTGAGTAAATATCTTTTACTATACTTTGCACTTTACGAATGTCCATCGCTGAAACGGGTAAATTAAGATCCGAGATAGATTTGTAGACCTCAACAAAATCATCTGTTTTCACTTTGTTAATTCTAATGGTAGAAAAGCCTTCTAAATCAATGTCATGTTCTGTAATTTCATGTGATTGAGAATCTGCTTCATATTCAACTAATAAAAAATTATCCCTAATTCGTTTAGCGTCATCGGAGTTCGGTTCAACATAAGTGAAAATTGTTTTTAAAAGGCTCTTAATGTTTTCATCCCCTATACCATACCCCAAAAAAATAATTGGGTTGTGGATAAATATTGAAAGTAACTGAGCACGGACTAACTCATATTTATTATCAAAATACTCATAATCTTTGTTTGTTATTATAATTTTGGCTGGGTCTGAATAGCACCCATGTATTTTATAAACAGAGCCATAAGGATTACTGAGTAAAATGTCATTTCCAACCAAAGCCTCAAAGCCAAAAACATCTTCGATTAAATTGTCATAGTTAGTAGTAATAATTGAGCCTATATTTTTTCTAATTTTTTTAAGCTCAGAGAGTTCCTCTTTTTTATCCTCTTTATATACTTTATTACCAATTAGTTTGGAGATATAAATTTTAAACCGACTCAAGTTATTCTCTTTTTCCATTTCCTTATAGAAAAGATCATTGATTTCTTTGAACTTCCCATTTCTGTCCTTAGCTAAGCAATCATTAAACTCTTGCTCTAGCTTTGTAGCTATAAGGGTGAAATCATACTTATCGTTAATCTGACACTCAGATTTAATATCCAAATAAAATTCATTGTTCCCTTTTAGTTCTAATGAAATAAACTTTAGTAAGCCATCCCAAGTAAAAGAATTATCAAGATAGCGTAAACTAACACCTGTACCTATGAATAATACGGGGTGGTTGCGGTATTGATTGATGAAATCTCTGATATTCATTCTTTTCCTTAAAGTTCTAGTTTCCTAACAGTAACTAACATATTACAGCCTTTAATTATCAGCAGAAAGCGTTTTAATTAAGGCCCTTGGCTTTCTCTTTAGTCATCGTTTAGTACCAATATCAGCCCAAACTACAAATATCTTGAAATTATACTTTTAAGCTCTATAATTACGCGTAACAACACCCCTCCCGCTACCCGTAAGCTCAGCGCCCTGCGAGGGGTTAATTATTTCTATAGCATGGTAAAAGGATTTAGCCTTCATGCAGTTCCCTAAAGCCCCTATAACATTTTCGCAGCAAGTCGACTTACTAAAAGAGCGCGGGCTAGTAATTAATGATAAAGAATCAGCAGCCTTTTATCTTAGCCATATTAATTATTACAGGCTAGGTACTTATTGGTGGTCGTTTATTGAAGATCATCAAAACCATATTTTCAAGCTTGGTACTACGTTTGAGCAAGTGTTAAATCTGTATTCTTTTGATAGAGAGCTAAGGTTGTTACTACTTGATGCCATTGAGCGAATTGAAGTATCTCTGCGAACTCAGTGGGCATATCATTTAGCAAAAAAGCATGGTTCACATGCACATTTAGATCCGACTGCATTTTCTTCTAAATTTAATCATAACGACTTTGTTAGTAATATTTGTGCTGAAATTCAACGAACGTCAGATACAAATATAAAAAAGCAAAATCACAAATATAATGAAGAAACACCCGCTATTTGGATTATTGCTGAAGTAATGAGTTTCGGCTGGCTTTCAAGAAGCTATGATGCAATAGGGCGACGAGCGCTAAAAAATGATATTGCAGATTCATATAAAGTAAAAGAAACAATACTTTCATCTTTTTTACACCACATAACGACGGTGCGTAATATTTGTGCCCATCATAGTCGCTTATACAACCGGGATTTTACATTTACCATGAAGCTGCCAACAAATGGCGACAGTGTTTTACTTAATAGTTTTAGTGATACAACTAAGCAGTTATACAACACACTCGTTATGTGTGCTTATTTTATGGATTTAATTAGCCCTAATCACCATTGGAAACAAAAGTTAGCTAGCTTGATTGAGGTGTATAATATTGACGTAACCGAAATGGGCTTCCCTGAAAATTGGAAAGCGTTACCTATTTGGAATAGCATTAAATAAATTAAGAGCTAATTAAGCCCTCAGTTAACTGTAAAAACCAAAGGCACTAGATTTTTATTATACATCAAAAACTTAGGTTTTTATTACATATCAAATGCCTAGCTTTTTAGTTTATTGCTCATTGAGTTGATTACTTTGTCTAGACCACGGCGAATAGAGTTTAAGAATGCATTTACCATGTTATTAACCGTGGGAGAGTGCATGAGAATAAAGGGCAATAATATTGCCCTTTTTTACGCGCTTAAACTTATTTTTATAAACTATAGCGCTACTAAGCTTTGCTCTAGCATTGTCTTTATTTGTTTTACTATTTTAGCTTCTGTTTCAGGTTCGAACTGTTGTATACGTGGGGTATGAATATGCCCTGTAGGTATACTTGAATTAAGCGCATCGCGCAGGCGAATACTTCGGTACGATATTTCGTTAGACAAGTAACCACCGCCGCCTCCATTTACCGCAATACTATTTTTAAGCTCGCCGTAAGAACCTGCTTTATAGGTTTTTTCAAGCGTGGTGACTTCGTGATTGTCGATAACTTTATAAGGGCCTTTGGCTTGTTGCATGGAATTTACAGGCAAGCTAAATTTTACAAACTCGTTGCCCGGGAGTGGTCGGCCATTAAGCTTTGGTATTACTGGGCTTGTTTGCGTTCCGCCATACACAATATTGGCATTATCGGGGGCGGTTACACTGCGGCGTTTGCCCGGGAAGTGCTCTAAATCAAATTCTGTTCTGCCCATACTTACGGTTACTACCATGTCTACATTATTAAGTGCGTAGTAGGGGGCAAGTAGCGACTCTATTATGCCTTGATCAAAGTCTGCGTAGCGCACAGGCACCATAACGGTGTTAATTTCTGCGCTTATGCCGTTGTAATTAATAACTTGGCCGTCGAGTAATAACGCCGCAACACCTGAAGGATTACTTTGGTTTATGTTTTTATCGAGTAAAAAAGGGTCAAAGCCTGTTAGTAATATTTTTTTAGTACTGCCTGATGAAAAAGTAAGATCGGTACGACCTCTGCTACCTTCCTCAAGTAGGGTTAGTAAAGTATTTAGTTGAGCCTGTGTAATTGAAAATTTAGGTGAAGTTGTGCGTATTACTTTACTTGAAAGCAGGCGCGCCCAGTAAAGCTCTCGGTCGTCGTAGTTATTGGTTTTTATTATGCGTTGTTTGGCGTTTTCCCACAGTTCAAAGCTAAAGCTTTGTACTAATGCTTTTGCACTTTTAAAGTCGTTTAATTCTTTAAATTGTTGCTCAAAACTTGATACTTGTGGGGTGAATGCATTTAAAACATTTGGCATTGCTGATTGTGCTTTGTTGATACGCTGTTCTTCAACAGTTAAAGGATTACTTAAAGCAGCGAATGAAGAGGCAATTAAGCTGGTCGCTAATAATACTTTGATCATAATACTCCTAAGATAAAGCTATTGTTTTATGTGTAATTTACTATCCTACTATTGCTAACTTAGGGCAACCAATTAACGTTGAATCGACTGATATTTGCTTTTGCCGTGCATTAGTATTGTTTAACGGCCAATTAGTATCATCGGCTAATAAAAATCCCTGAGTCAAAAATTGATCTTTATAGGTACTACTTTAAGCTCTAATAAAAGTAAAAAGCCGTTACAGCAATGCAACGGCTTTTCATTATGTTTTTATGCGCTTCGACGATACGAGCGAAAGGCTTTATAGTCCTTTAAAAACCTCGTTTTAATCATCAGGTCCTTTTAAGGTAAACACTAAATGTTTACGCATATCTTTTAAAATCACGCCCTTTTTAAGCATTGTGCCGCTTAAGCGTTTTTGCCACTTTAATAAGTCAGGCTCTGCGGCCGCTAAGGCTTGCTCGTTTTCAAACTGAAAGCACAGCAGTAGTGTACTTGGAAATAAGTGGTATTCCACATCAAACCAGCATTGCAGCATGCCTGGGAGCTCAGCGCGGCCTTGTTCTTCTAATTTTTCAGCAGTATTAAGTACAAGTGCTTGCTGCTTTATTTGCACTGCAGAGAGTTTTTTCATTATTAAAATCCAAGTTAGCGGCTAAAAAATGCAGCCGGAATGCGTGCATTATACGCAAGCTTGTAGGTAAGCAACAACTTTGAAAGGGAGTTAATATTTAATAGAGTATATCTGTTTAAAATCTAGGAGGTCTTGTTGGAAAGCGCCTTTGGCTTTTACAACTTGCGTAGGTCGGATAAGCGGCGCAGCCGTGCCATCCGACATTTTAAATTTAACCACAGAACCCCGGTTTGGATATTAATATGTTTTTTAACTCAATAGTTAAGTAACCTCAAACAAGGTGTTTGCCAGGTTGCTTGCAACAACTAAGGAGTAGCAAGCAAGCCGTCTTAAGAGCCTTACCGTATTACGATTAATACTTATAAGAGGTATCAATCGGGTTGGTTTATTTGGATCGGCGCTTGTCTAGTACATAACGTACGGCCATTCTTGCAACACCCGCACCAATACCTGAGACCACTGCCCATGTAACGGCCTCTTTAAGATCTGTTTCTTCGCTTGGTCTATCTTTTGGGGCTGGTTCGTTGGTAACCTTTTCCCACGATTTTTGTAAAGTTTTCCTTGTTAACATACCTGCAGATGCAGCGGCGAGACCTATACCTATCGTTGTAATTAGCTGTTTATTACTCATAATGTTCTCCTTTTTATAAATAACGGCAGCGTTATTTATGTATAACTCTTTAAGTAAGAATATTAATAACAGCAATTTACGTACCGATATACGCCTGGGTAATAAGCACAGTTATATAAAAAACTCACTCAAAGTTTTACAAATTTAAGCGTAGAGCTTTGAGTGAGATTACGACAAAAGTAAGAGCGTTTAACTGAAAGGTTATTTTACTCACGCTTAGGAGGTTTATTAAGCTTGTGCTTCAGTTCCTAGTAAGGCACCGATATAGGCGAGTTCTTCGCTAAAAATACCATTCAAAAGAGCGTTTTGCTCAATTATTACAGCGTCATTAGGTTGGGCTTTGTATTCTTGCTGGCATCTTGTGAGTTCGGTGGCCAGCCATTGGCAAACATTAGTAGTTAATTTTATTGCTGTTTTTAAAAATAATGACCATTTTATTTTTTGTAAATTAAAGCGGTAAAGCGCGACAGCAATAACACCATAAGCTTGCTGTTCAGGTGTTGGCATGTTGTTAGTATTTATTGAAGTGCTGTTTAAAAGCTTGGTATTGACCATCGCTTGTTGCAGTGCAGCTTGTTGTGATTGACTTAAAAAGTGGTTTTCGTAATCCATGGGCGGCCTATATCTGCTGATAGCAGGGCAATATAAAAAGGAGATTTAGCACAGTATTTTACGATTCATGCGCACCGAAAAATGAACCACAGTGATAACAAAATTAGGCTGACTCTTTACTGAATTAATAAAACACAATTGTAACTGGGTAGGGGAATTGAAGAGGATAAGCGTCTTTGTTTTAACCTTCAAATCGCATGAAAAATAATGCTCTGTTGGTGTTTTTAATTTTATTGGTAAGCACGGTAATAACCATAAACAAGAGAGTGATAAAAACCTCTCTTTATTTCGTAAGGAATTTTGTTTATGTAGATAGGAGTTTTTTACAAAATTTAGCAATTTTTACTCTAATAATAAGAGTGTTAGTACAGGGCTTTGTTTTATCTTATTGATTTTAAATGATAATTTACTTGGTTTGAGTTTTGCTTGGTAGTAAGTGTATTTTCTTAAATAAATAAAGGAGTTATTATGAGTACCGTTATTACTGGGTTATTCGAAAGTGCATCACAAGCAACACTCGCAATTTATAGATTAGAAGCTTTAGGTATTAATGAAGCTGATATTAGTATTGTAGCCAACGACTCATACGCAAAGGAAGATTTTGCTGTAGATGAAGGTACTAAAGCTGCCGAAGGCGGCATTATAGGCGCGGCTTCAGGTGGTATTCTTGCTGCAATTATTGGCGGATTTACTGCCGTAGGGACTGTAGCAACAGGTGGTACGGGCTTATTAGTTGCCGGTCCATTAGTCGCTGCATTTGCTGCTGGTGGCGCAGGCGCTGCAGTTGGTGGTACTTTAGGTGCCGCAGTTGGTGCGTTTATCCCCGAGCACGAAATTAAGTATTATGAAGATGCCATTGAAAAAGGCTCTATATTAATTGGTATTAAGTACGATAGTGACAACAAAAACGCTATTGAAGAAATACTTAACAATGCAGGCGCAAGTAACGTTTCTACAGCGTAATGCTAGCTAATTAGTTTCAAAATTAATATGAAAGGTGAAACTTAGTTTCACCTTTTTTATGCTTTTTTTGATTAGGCATAAAATCTAACTTTAAGTAGCGCTTACAATTAAGTTATTATTTTAAATGTATTAATACCAAGCCCGAGAACACTTTGAATTATTTAGCTCACCTTTATTTAGCACAGCCTACAGCCGATTCTCACTTTGGGAACTTGTTGGGCGACTTTGGTGGTAAAAGGCATGTAGAACACTTACCAAATACGGTTATAAACGGGCTCGATAACCACTATTTAGTCGATAAATTTACCGACTCTCACCCAGTAGTAAAACACGCTAAACAGTACTTTTCACCCAAGCGTAAGCGCTTTGCTGGTGTAGCTATTGATGTGGTGTTTGATCATTTTTTAATTGTGCATTGGCAGCGATTTAGCAAGCAACCTTTAAGTGACTTTAAGTACACCAGCTATCAGCTTTTAAATAATCGCATACCTGTTATGCCAACGCGTATGCAGCATGTTGTAACAAGCATGACTAAAAACGATTGGTTTAAAGAATACGAAACCATAGATGGAATAGGGCTAGCACTTGATAATATTGCCAAGCGTATTCGCTTTACTAACACTTTTGCGGGCGCGGCTGATGACATAGCACGGAATTACGATGAATTAGAAGCCGTATTTTTAGCGTTCTTCCCGGAGCTAATTAAGCATGTAAGTGAGTTTGACCTTGAAAGCACCTTAAAAAATGGCATAAAGCGCATTATTTAAAGTTTTCATCAATTGTTAACCTTTTGTGATAATTTAAGGTGAAAAAAACGCTACTCTAATACAAATTAATTTTTGAGTGTTTTTAATGAATCGCAATTACTTGGTTATTGTGAGCTTTGCTGTTTTAGCGGCATTTCAATCTGGTGCTGTATTGGCTTTCGACTTTGACTTAAAGTCGATACGAACCACTATTTCAAACCCAAATACTAGCCACGCGTTAATATACAATGACCTTGCTGGGAGTAATCAAAAAACACTGTTTTCGTTAGAGCCCATAAACAATCAACGTGTGGGTGTGTTTTTTGATATTAACGACATTGAAATTGGCTACTCTGCCGATATTTTTGAAGATGATGTTGAAACAAAAACACAGGATATACTGCTTTCGTATAGAAAATTTAAAAATTCTAAAATCACATTTAACTATCAAACGCTTGAAGGGCTGCAAAGCACGGCTAGCAATTTAAGCGGCAATCAAACGGATCAAATTTTCTCGCAAAATACACGTTCAACCAAGTTTGAGCTATCTGGCCAACACAACTTCTATACCTTCAATAATAAAGAGTCTTTGTTTGAGCATTTTTTTCTTAATAGGCCAAAGCTAAGCAGCAAATTTGACTTGTCGTTAAGTGTTGTTGGCGCGTGGTCTTTCAAGCATGTATCTCTTGAGAATAAAGATAATATTGTGTTTCAGGCTGATTTTTTAAATTCATCCGCACCACAGGTCACTAAGTTAATTTCTAATTCGTACGGGGCGAGTATTGGCTCGCTTTTATCATTTTCGTTACCGCATAATGTTCACGTATTTGCTGAATACAAAGTAGGTAAGGGAAATATTCGAAATACAGACCCTGGGCTGGGGTTAAAAGATTCGGGCGGTGAAAAAGTAGCGGCATACGGCGGTGGTATTTCTTGGACTTCAAGTAACAAAAAACTCATGGTAGTACTACGTGCGTGGGAGCAAACAGGTAGGCATATAGATACTTCTTTTGGTGACTTGTCAGTAATTAAGTTTTTTTAATATTGAGTGCTGGGGCTCTCACTTGAGTTTTTGCAGAATTTTAGGGATAAGTAATTACACCTGCATGTAATTACTTAATAGTAATGAGTGCTTAGTTAGTCTTTCATTGAGCGCCATGCAAATGTAGATGCTGCAATAACGATCGCAATGGCAATACCTAAGTAGAGTGTTTCTATTGTGCCGCCGAACTCAACTGCGTGCTCTAAAAATAGTATTACCAGTACAACCGAAGTTACTTGTACCAGAGTTATTTTTAAATCATGAAAGTCTTTAATATTAAAAGCAGCAAGAAATTTACTTTCCTCAGGCTTAGATGGTGTTATAAATAGTCGGTACAAGCTAATAGCAATAACTTGTAAGGTAATTCCGATTAGTAGCAAATCAAGAATTTTCAGTAGTTCAACTATTAGGGCTTTACCGGCTTTAGCTGAATCAGGCAGGTCAAATAGCGTTGTTATTACTATATTAGCTACAATATTAATGCATGAAACATAAACGAGTAATGATGATATTGCAGCGGTAATAACGGCGATTACGACCAAAAACCGACTTGTTTGGAATATATTTTCCATGTTGCTCAACTTTATAATTAGACCTGACTTATACGAAACGTAGCTTAAGTTAGATCCCTTACGCACTTTTACTTTTATATTTGCTTTAACATATTGGCTATTTACTTGTTAAGCATAGAAATAACAAATTTAACTGGAATATTATGAGTAAGAATAACGATGTACCTCAGGCTTATGTTAAGCAAGAAGAAGGTTATAGAATAAAAGCCTTAAGATTATACCCTTGGGTATGCGGGCGTTGTGCTCGTGAGTTTGAGTACTCTAATTTACGTGAGTTAACGGTGCACCATGTTGATCATAACCACAGTAATAATCCTGAAGACGGAAGTAACTGGGAGTTATTGTGTATTTATTGCCACGACAATGAGCACAATAAATACCACGAGCATATTATGTATGGCGGGTCGACTACAGATCGCAAAGTTGAGGCTGCAACGCATTCTCCATTTGCCGATTTAAAAGCGATGCTTAATAAATCAAAGTAATATTAGTTAAATTAAGAGCTTAAACCTAAAATTTTATTTATTTAAATGGCATTTTGAGGATGAACGGTTATAAACCGAAGCAACCTCAAAATTAACTTTAAATTGGTTTTATTAAAGCTCTTTTGCTGTTTTGTCTTTTATGTCAAACCAGTTTGAATCGGCTGAAGTAATAAAGCCTGGTACGTCTTTTAGCCATTGTTTTTGAACCGATTTATCAAGATTTAAATAAAGTTTGTTTTCAACAATTTTGAAAGCCTCTGGATCTACGTCAAACTTTTTCTCCATTGATACACCAAACGCACAAAAGCCACCAAATTGTGGTGCGTACTTTTCTGGGTTAGCTCTAAATAAGTCGCGGTGCTTAGCTGAGCTGAACTTATAAATGGCATTTTTATGTGTTGCAGTATATTCAGAGCTGCCTGTTACCGCTTTGTTTTGGGTAAAGTAAGCAACGGTATCGTAACCACTAATTGCAATGTCGTTAACGTCGGCATTTGCGTCTATGTCTGCTGCAAAGCTTAGTGAACTTGCAAGGACTGATGCTGCAAAAAAAGCTGATTTAGTGAGTGTCGAAAATTTCATGTGTATCTCCAAAGGGTAATTTAATTAGTGTGTTTGTTTAAAACTCAACTGTACTTTATCGTTATTGTTTGGTTAATATGCGTCTATTAGTCTGTATTTTCATACCAATAATCCAAAGAGGCGTTTATGGACGTACTTTCGAGTGTACTGAGTCACTTTTCGCTTAATGCCAATGTGTTTTTTAGTGGGAACATGTGCGGTACGAGTGACTTTAGTGACGATCAAGGTGTTGGGCATTTACATTTATTACGCTCAGGTACGTTAAAAGTGCGTAGTAATAGTGGCTTTGAAGTTGTTTTATCTACGCCTTCGGTTATATTTTTTCCTCACTCTACAGGGCACTGTTTATTTTCGGATAAGGGTGACGGTGCTGATTTAGTGTGTGCACAAATTAGCTATCAAAGCGGCGGGCATAGCCCTTTATTGCAGTCGCTGCCTTTTTGCTTAAATTACGAATTAACGGGTGATGGATTATTAACGCAGAGCGCTTTTTGGATTTTTGAAGAGGCATTTAAAGACGCCAGCGGTAAGCATTTAATTATAGATCGCTTATGCGATGTATTTTTAATTAGTGTGCTTCGTAAAGTACTAGAAGAAGGCACAATTAAAAGCGGGATGATGGCAGGGCTTGCCCATCCTCAGTTGGCTAAGGTATTAATAAAAATACATCAAACCCCAGAGCAAAGCTGGTCGCTTAGCGCTATGGCTGAGGAGTGTGGTATGTCGCGTTCTAAATTTGCCGATACGTTTAAGCGAGTAATTGAGCAAACACCAGCTGACTATTTAGCTGATTGGCGTTTATCGGTTGCTAAAAAGCTTATTTTAAAAAATCAAAATATGGATTTAGTGGCTAATCAGGTTGGGTACGAAAATGGCTCTGCACTTGCCCGTGTATTTAGAAAAAAAACAGGGCAAGCGCCAAAAGAGTGGTTATTAAGCCAGCAATAATTTTATTTTTTGTGTGCTAACTACTATTCGTTTTTAATTAGGTAATTTGAATCAAGCGACCAAAAGTTATTTTCGAGTTTTTGCAGCGGTCGTTTTTTAGAGCCTGGCGATGCTTTATGTAATATCAAATTAATGAGATCAGAACTTACCGCCGGATCACTATGAAAGTAATCATGACCTATTAAGCTGCCAGATTTAGGCACTTTAATTAGGCTTACGTTACCTACAGAAGTAAATATGTCTTGCTCGTTTATGTTTACATCTTTTGTGTTTAATCGACCAAAGCTTAAGCTGTTTGTTAGCCACTGTGAAATACCCAATGCGCTATCTTCTTGAGAGGTGTAAATGGTAATTTGTCCAAATGCAGGTCCAAATTGCTCAGCCATGAGTCTTTGTTTAATAATACCAAAATCGAGATCGGGAGCGGCTAAAATTAAGTTTTCAATACGCAGGTCTTCTCGAGGATTTCCGCCACTAGCTCTGTTTTCAATTATAAGCTCTCTAAGAGTTGTGGTTACTACGTCTGTACCACGGCTATGCGCAATAATATGAATGTTTTCTATTTCAGGATTTTTGAAAAGTAGTCGCAAAGTTTCTTTTAAATGAAAAATAGTAAATTGACCAGACTCTTTATCTTCAAAATAGCCGGTTAATCCCTTGGCGGCGGCAGGCCAAGAGTAAACAATAGGTACGCCTTGTCGATTCAAAAAATGCCATATACCGGCAAGGGTAAATACCGATTCGTTAAAGGTATTATTAAAGCCATGCACAAACAAAATAACGTCTTTATTATTACTGTTTTTTAAACGCTGATTAATGTTTTTGTTTAACTGGGTTTCGTGAAAAATCTTTCGTTCTAAAATACCTTCGTCAATTTGGAGTTTGTTTTTTACGCGTCTAAATTTATAAGGCGATAAAGGAAAGCGACCTAATTCATCCGCTTTCTCCATTACGTAAGTCAAATTTGCGGAGCGATTTTTAAGACTACTTTGCTTTAATAACTCACTCCACTGCAAAGATTTATCGCCAAAATTTACTTTTGCTACACCGTACGCAATTGATGGCGAGCGACTTGCGTTATACATAACCCCCTCTTTTTCAGAAACTGCTCGGTCTGTAACATAGAGTAATTCCATACTTGTAGTATGTAGGTTTTTAGGTACTTGGGCTTCTGAATAAGGCGTACTTACATATAAATTGGGTGTAGGCATTAAAGCTGGGTTTGAAGTACAAGCAGATAGCAAAATAATGAGCAAAGGGGCGAAAATATAGGATTTACCGTGAGGGTGAAAAAGCATGCTTATTCCTTATTTTCGGTTTGTAAATTATTTTAAAGAGGTTAAGTATAAAATTAGCATATAAAAAGTAACATATTTATTACCTTTTACACATCACATACTAATTTTATAATTTATTGTTGCGTTAACGAGGATTCAAAATAAAAATACCCGAGCTTATAAGTAGAGAAAGCTGCGGGCATTGTTTTTTGGGAGGCTTATAAAGCTAAATCTTAATCGCCTCAGTAGGCGTTGTTGATAATCCACTAAAATACTTCATTACTAATTGGCCTTGGCTGTTTTTTTCTATTACTAAGTAATTGTTTGAATTAGGGTAGTAAAAGCTATTTTTAGACATGGTAATAAGTTTTGTTTTATCGCCACCAGTGCGCTTTGAATACAAAACGTCATTTTCAAAAATTAGGCTGCGTAAGGTGTTTTCATCAATACGGTAATCACCCAATACGGGCGCTAATTGCTGCTCTGTTACCTCTGCTTTTTTAAACTCGGGTAGTGCAATACCTAGTGCTCTGGCTGTGAATTTTTCGTTGATAAAAATAGGGTTTATGTGGTTTGAATTAGCCAGTACTGCAACATATAGCTTTTGCTCTGGAATATAGCGTGCATGTGCTAAAAAGCCATTTATTCCGCCAGTGTGTTTAATTACGGTGTATTCATTCAAGGGCTTAATAATTAATCCGTAACCATAGGATGAAAAGCTGCCGTCGTTGAGTTTAAAAGGGCTTACCATCTTCTCATAACCTGCTTTACTAATAAGCTTGCCAGACGATAACGCACTAAACCAAATGTTTAAGTCGGTTGGAGTAGATATAAGCGCACCTGCGGCATATGGCCAATCCATATTAATGTAGCTGGTGTTGATAAATCCTTGCTCTGTTTGCTCATAGCCAGATGCGCGATGGGTAACAAGTTCTTGCCCTTCATAACTACTCTGGTTCATTTTTAGCTTTTTAAATATGTGTTGTTCAATAAAGTCTTTGTAAGACTGGCCACTTGCTACTTCAATTATTTTACCAAGCAGTGAATAACCGGTATTTGAATAAGCCATCGCTTCGCCGGGTTTAAACACCATTGGGTGTTTGGCAAATCGCGCTAACGTATTGTCAACGCTGGTGGGTACTTGTATTTCTTTATCAAATAAGTCGTCGTCATCTGTGTAGTTGTCGATGCCTGAGGTGTGGGTTAATAAGTTTTCGATTGTGACGAGGTTGCCCTCTGTTGGAAAGCTTGCAACATACTTATGAATATCATAGGTAACCGCTAGCTTACCTTGCTCTTGCAACATCATAATTGCAGCTGCAGTAAATTGTTTTGAAATAGAACCTAAACGTAAAACGCTTTGCTCATTAAGTGCAATGTTATGTTCAAGGTTGGCAAGCCCGCGCGCTCCTTTAAAAAGTACTTTGCTATTTTTGCTTATAATTACCGATACCCCAGGCTCGTTTTCAGTAAGGTTATCGTTAAGAATTTCCTGATATTGCGAGGCTGTCGGATTTGCTTTTACAAGGCAGGGTGTTAATAGCGAGAGGGCTAACAAACAGCTAGCGTAAAATGGCTTAATCATATTCATCCTTTTTAGTTTTTATACCAAACCTGTAGATAGGCTTAGCGATCCCTGTGCTTCATTTAAGCGGTTATTTACTTTAATTTATAAGTATTATTTTTAGTTTATAGCCAGTTAATATTGCACAGCTAAAAAGTAAACTCAACGCTTCGCTTTAGTTACCCATATACATTCAAACTTTTTGTTAAATCAATAAACGCGCATAACCTTGGTGGCATATGCCGCTTAGTTAAATAGTTTAAGTAATTAGGCACTCCTCCCATTTTATATATATTAAGTAGCTACTATGATTTCAGCCGCTTGGATAAAAACAAGGTTGTTACATCAGCTACTTTAATAAGTGACAGTTTATCTGCATGGCTCCATGAAATTTTTGAGCCAACACTTTCACAACAAATAACACCTAGTGGCTTGTTATCAATAAAGTAGATGTAATTAAGCAAGGAGTAAATGTTTGATGGTTCAAAATAAACTTTGGTAAAGTTTTTAGTGATTTCGTGGTTTCTCGCATCTGATGCGTCTAATACTTTATGATCTAAAATATAGTCAAAGTATGCAGGAAAGTCTTCAGCTTTTAAAACTGCATTACTTACTATTTCATTTTTTTCATCAAGGCAAATTAAGCTATTAATGGCAGTATAGTCGTGATTAAACAACCAGAGACTGACTCTGTCGGCATTTGGAATTAACTTTTTTAGCTCATTGCATATCTGTTTTAGCTTACGTTCACTCGTAATGTTTGGGTTACTAACTTTAACTGCTAAATTTTTGAGATTTGAGTTTTTTGGATTATAGACATTGAGCAAGCTATTTAAATGCTCTTTATTAAATGGCTTCGTTAAATAGCCATCCATACCAATATCTAAATAGTGTTCAATATCTTGTTTCATGGTGTTGGCTGTCATGGCAATAATTGGCGTTGTTTTACCTGTTTGTTGCGCTCTAATTATTTTAGTGGCTTGCACTCCATCCATCACTGGCATTTGAATGTCCATAAAAATCAAATCAACATGGTTGGCAAAAAAGTAATCAACGCATTCTTTGCCATTTTCGGTAAATATTACTTTCGCATTATGGGCTTGTAGCATTTTACTTACGACAACTTGATTTACTTTATTGTCTTCGGCAACCAAAATAGTACACCCTTGTAAATCGGTTATTTCTTTATTTGGTTTTAATAATTCATCGAGTTCTGATGTTTCAAAGCTTTGTTGGTAAGTAAATACAGAACCTTTATCTTCTTTACTCGTGAAGTTGATTTTGCCATTCATTAAATCACTTAGCTTGGTGCAAATGGAGAGGCCAAGGCCCGTGCCCCCGTACTTTCTAGATGTAGATGAATCAGCCTGATGAAACTCTTTAAATAAATTTTGCTGTGCAGCTTTACTAATACCAATACCTGTATCGATTATTTCAAATACAATATTTTGCGTGTTTAAGGAGTTCTCTTTTACAGTGATTTTAAACTCTACCTGGCCTTGTTGTGTAAATTTAATCGCATTTGAGCATAAGTTATTTAAAATTTGTGAAATTCTGACAGGATCGCCTTTTAAGGTTGTAGCGATATTTTTATCTATAGATGGAATAAATTTTATTCCTTTATCTGTGGCTTGTTTCATTAGTGGATTAATTACATTGTTAATGACTTCGCTCAGGTTAAAGTTAATATTCTCAATATTTAATTTACCCGCTTCAATTTTTGAAAAGTCTAAAATGTCATTTACAATATTTGAGAGTATATTCGCGGAGCTTAAAATACTTTTTAAGGCGTTATCTTTTTCTATATTTGAAGTCTCTGCCAGTCCAAACTCAGCTAAATTTAAAATGCCATGCAGCGGAGTTCTTAGCTCGTGCGACATATTTGCTAAAAATCGACCTTTTAGAGTGTTAGCTGTATCAGCTTCTTTTTTTAGTTCTTCAAGATTTTTATTATGTATTTGTTGTTGTTTTAATGCAGTGGCCAGCTTTCTGTTGTTTAACCTGAGCTCAAGTTGTGCGATAACTTCTTTGCCAAGTATTTTCAGTGCGTTAATTTGTGTTTGAGTTAGCTTTTTTGGCTGGTCGCTGATAACACATAATGTACCAATTGTGCTGCCACTAGGTGTAACTAGCGGTGTGCCCGCATAAAACCGAATGTTTGGATCGCTGGTTACTAGAGGGTTATCATAAAAACGTTCATCAAGTAGAGCGTTTTGTATTTCAAATACTTGGTCTTGCAGTATTGTATGAGAGCAAAATGCGATATCTCTTTCGGTGGAGTCTACATCGATACCATACTTTGATTTAAACCACTGCCTTTGTGGATCAACTAAGCTTATAAGTGATATGGGGGCTTCACAAATATCAGAAGCAAGTTGAGTTAAATCATCAAATACTTTTTCGGCTTCAGTATCTAATATTTCATACTCATACAGGGCTTTTAATCTAGATTCTTCGTCTACTGGTATTTGTGCTTTTATCATAGTATTGCTCAATATTTATATAGATTCACTATAAGAGTAATTTAGTGATAATGACAACTTTAACATGTAAATCAGGCTAATAAATAGATTCTGTATTTTGTTACTCTCTTATTATTTTTTTGAAGTGTTTTTTATAAAACCAGCGAAAGTAAAAAGGATCTTTCCATACTGAACACTCTCAGTAATTAACATCGGAATTAATAGGGATTAAACTAGTCTATAGTTTTACATCATCTGTAAATTTTGAAACTCAGCAGCTCTGCTGGTGGGCAAATTCTGCAACCTTGTGAATCATAAATTTCTAAAAGCATGTGATGGCTCGAAAAGGCTGATATTTTCCTTGGCATAAGTGATATTCACTAATGAAATATCACGAAATACTCACAATTGAATCACGTTTTAACTGTATATTTTACCTGGTTAAAACTTAATTTGAACACCCGCTCAAGTTGTGCTTTAATCGTTGCTCAATTATTGAGGAACTTTACATGATTAAATTTTATTTTCACCATACTCCTAACCCAATGAAGGTTGCACTCTTTTTAGAAGAAACAGGCTTACCGTTTGAACTTGTTCCTCTTGATACTTTAAAAGGTGAGCAACATACACCTGAATTTAAAGCAATTAATCCAAATGCTAAAGCACCTGCAATAGTTGATGGTGAAACTCGTGTATTCGATTCGAATGCTATTTTAATGTACCTGTCTGAAAAATATGGAAAGCTAGAAGGCAAGGGCGATGACCGCGCTGAAATGCTGTCGTGGTTAATGTTTATCGCATCTGGTTTAGGTCCGTATTCAGGGCAAAGTGTACACTTTAGTCACATGGCGCCAGAAGGGCTTGATTACGCGGTTAATCGTTATTTACGTGAAGCGCAGCGCCATTACGAAGTACTTGATACTCACCTTGAAGGTCGTGACTTTATTGTGGGTGACACGTATACCATTGCTGATGTATCTGCATGGGGCTGGATTGATAAAGCACCGGTTGTATTAGGTGAAGAGGGCTTAGCACCGTATCCAAATCTTAAGCGTTGGTTTGAAAGCATTGATAGCCGCCCAGCGGTTGCACGTGCACGCGTAATTGGTACTGATGTAGCCTTTAAAAAAGAGTTTGATGAAGACGCTAAAAAAGCGTTTTTCCCTTCAAATTACCCTAAAGTATAAAAAGTACTTAATTCTAAACAGCAGATCAGCTAGCTGATCTGCTGTTTAGTATTTCATGGCTGTGTTAGCACCTCTTTATTTTCATCTGCCACGAATAAATTAACTTCCTCTGTGTGCTGGCTTACGCTATTTCTTTTTAGGGCGATGTATAGGTCTGAGTGAATATATATACCTTCTTTTCCCGACTTCATTCCTGCAATTTCAAACCACGAAAGTAGTTGGCGTTTTCTACCTGCAAGTTCAAGCCTTATATCGCGCTTTTTAAATATAACATCTAGATCGGCAAGCATTGCCATTACGCTTAAATCTAAGTGAGTAAAGCAGGGCACAGCGTCAATTATTACACAGCGGGTGTCGTCTTTTTGCCTTGCGTATTGCTCAAGTAATCTGCGTTTAAAGTAGCTGGCATTAAAGTAAGTTAAAGGTGAATTAAAGCGGTAGATAAACACGCCTTGCACTGCTTTTGCTTTATCTGTGGCGTCTAAACTTCTTACTACACCGTTAACATCTACGCCGAGTATATTGTCGGTTGGGCGCATTACAGTGCGAATAAACTGAAATAACCCCAGTAATACAGCAAGTGTGATCCCTGGTATAACGCCAATAAATAACACCGCAAGTAAGGTGGCTGAGGCGAGATAAAATGCCTGTTTGTCTTTTCGTTTTAGTTGCCAAACAGCTTTTAAATCGAGTAAATGAACAGAGGCAATAATAAGTACAACACCTAGCGCTGCGCTTGGAATAAATTCAAGTGGCGCTGTTAAAAATACGGCTATGACCGCAATAATGGCCGCTGCTATTATTGATACTAACTGCGTTTTACCACCCGTTGCATCGTTAACAGCGGTGCGTGAGTCGGCGCCACTGACTGCAAAACCTTGCGAAAGAGCTGACGCTATATTGGCAATACCTAGCGCTCTAAATTCTTTATCGGCGTCTATGTCGTAGCCATTTTTAGCGGCAAAGCTGCGCGCAGTTAGCATCATACTAACAAAACTCACGATGGCTAAGTTAAGTGCGGGTACCACTAGCTCACGAATAATCCCTAAATCAAAAACAGGGGTATTAAAAACTGGAAGCCCGCCAGTTACGGTGCCAATAGTTTTTATATCAAGTTGTTTTAAATCAAAAATCCATACTAAAATCGCACCAAATGCAATGGCAAACATTGATGCAGGCCACGTGGATTTTATGCGTTTCATGGCAAAGTAAACCGCCAATGTGAACAAGGCCATTAACAAGGTGGGAACATGTGTTTGCGCTAGGTATGTGGGTACACCACCTAGGCGTTCAAGTAGGTAGCGCTCGTCAAAGGTAAAACCGAATACTTTAGAAAATTGACCAACAATAATAGTGATGGCTACGCCATTTAATAAGCCCATTAAAATAGGTTTAGATAAAAAGTCTGCTAATACGCCTAGCTTAAATTTACTAGCTATAAAACACCAAAGGCCGGTCATAGCGGTCATGGTGACAACAAGTTGCCAATGTTTAAAGCTGTCACCTGCAGCAAGAGGGGTTACTACTGCTGCAATAACGGCGCAGGTGGCGGCATCAGGGCCGACTATTAATTGTTTAGAAGTGCCAAAAAGAGCATATAGCATCATTGGCAGTATGCAAGAATATAACCCTACGGCGGCGTTAACACCGGTTAGTTGTGCGTAAGCAATAGCAACAGGTAAAGCTACGGCAGCTACCGATAGCGCCGCTCTTACATCATCAGCAAACCATTGTCGCTCGTAGTGCAGCAATGTATCTAAACCCGGCATAAAATTATATAAACGCGACAGCACTTCAGTATCCTTGCTAATAGTTACAACGTTTTGATAGTAAATTTAATATTCAAATAAGTATAGCTAGGAGGGCGGTTATTTTAATAAATTGCAGGTGATAATTAATCAAGGTATTAAATTTATAATTTGGTAGAAAATTGAATTATAAAAGTTAATTCACCTGAGGTGTCTTTTAGTCAGCCTATGTGCATAGTATTAATGTACTGATATTGAACACCTCAGGAAATCACTAAATCTAGTTTTTAAATTTTTTAAGATTATTTAGCACCACATGCTGGATATAACTCAAGTACTTCTGTTACTACTTGTCCAAATAAAGCTTGTTCTTGCTGTGTTAAATCTATAGCAGGAATAAATGGCATTGTGTCTGTTAATTCCGAGGTAATGATTTGATAAAAGGTCATCGCTGTAAGGACATTGCCAGCATAGGATGCGTGATTACCGTCGGCACTATGAAGGTTTATACTAGGCATTATTTCTAATACTCGATTCCATACAAAGCCAACAGGCGCTATGCAGCTAGGTTGTTTTTTACTGATTGATAAATGGAGGTCGTAAACCTGCTTTGCTTCTGCGGGATCTCCTTTTTGAGGATGCTCTGGAAATAAAATTGGTGTAATTTTATGCTCTTTTGCGTTCGAGATTAATCGCTCCGTTGCACTTGTAGGGTAGTCAGTCGAACCTGATTGTGAGTACTTTTGTCCTTGAAAAATAGCATGACTCCAGTTATCACTTTTTAATTTATCGACATTCGTATCTACTGCGACTATTTCATCTAAAAATCGGCCACTGACAGTCATCGTTTTAACTGAAGTATTAGGTAGTTGAGCTGTAATAATCGTGTTTAACAACCCCCCTAACTGTGAACTATGGCTATTACCATAGATAATTATTTTGTATTCATTTAAGGGGCTGTTATTAATGATTGCTGTTGTTTTTATTATTTCAGTATTTACAGCCACTTTTGTTTTACTTCCCCCAGATCCGCATGCTGTTAATAATAGTAATGATAATGTGATTGATATTGTTGTTATATATTTTAGAGACATTGTTAATCCTTTTTCGTACCAATTATGAGTACGGCTTTAGAATACTAGACACTTTATAACCAGGCTGCAAGGTTGCTTGGTTTTTGGTGGGATTTTTATGGTGCTTAGTTTGTGCGCTAAAGGTGAAGTGCAGGAGGTTGATATTGTTTACGCGGTATCTAAATTTTAGTTTGGAGTACTATTCAGTGATAATTTTATTGCTTTAAATAAATATTCAGTTATAAAAATTGTGCTGTGTTTTAACACAAGTGTCACTTTTTTATAGACGTAAAAAAGCCTGCATAAAAGCAGGCTTTAGTTTCTAGGGCGTGTTTGCCTTTGTGGATTGAAATTTGTTCAATCTAGGGGCGATTAAATCGCGGCGCGAGGTTTGTAACCTAGTGGGCTCGATAACTGCTCCTGCGTTATTCTAATGGCTTACATCCCTGTAAGAATAAGTAAAAACCGAGCAACAAAGAGTTAATCGTCCCTAGAAAGAACCCAAAGGGCAGCGCATGTTTGGTCTTTATGCTGCGTTATCGCCTATTTATGGGGAATAACCACACTACATAGGCTCTGCCTTGCCTAAAAAACAAACATACTGCTGCAAATTCAACCACCAAAGAACAACACGCCCTAGGGAAAATTAAAATTTAGCGCGAATACCAAAGCTGTAACGGCGATCCGCTTCAGTGTACTTCCAAGCACCACCTAGTTCAGATAGGTAGATTGAAGGCTCACCCGTTAAGTTGGTCGCATTACCTACTAGCGTAATGTTTTCGTTAATATCCCAGCTTGCAGAGAAATCTAACTGGCCTCTGTCGTCACGGTAGTTATTACCGTAAACAGTGCCTTCTGCTGAAATACTGCCGTCTGAGTTAATATTTTCTACGCGTTTTTCGTTTTCTGTATCTAAGAAACTGTCACGGTAGTTATAAGCGATACGAGTAGAGAACCCTTCGTATTCCCAAAATACTTGTAAGTTGTACGTATTTTTAGAAATATCTAATAATGGGTTGCCGTTTGGTTGTTCGCTGTCTGCATACGTGTAGTTTGCATTAACACCTAAGCCAGAAAATGCACCCGGTAAGCTTGTGAAGAACTGTTGGTAACCAACTTCAAAACCTTGTACTGAGCCGTTTTCACCGTTTACATTTTTAACTGTATCAATACCCGTTAGTCCTGCGTCACGCAAGCCTGCAACATGGTTAAAGCCATCTATATCTACAGGGTAGTCAGTCGCATCTGAGTAAACTAGGTTGTCTTGAGATACACCTGCAACGTCAAGCTGACATACTTGGTTCCACTGAGTTACGTTTTGACCTGTTGAAGTGCTTGATGCTGCTACACAGCTACTTTCGTTACTTAAGAAAGACTCAACATCTTTATAAAATACTGCGAAAGATAGTACGTTACCTTCATCAAAGTAATGCTCTACAGATAAGTCGTATTGCGTTGCACGGTATGGTTCTAAATCAATAGAGCCTTGCGTTGCACCTGTAATGTCGTTATTAACGTCAAATGCAGGGCTTAGCTCGCTAAAGTCAGCGCGGCGCATAACTTTTGCAGCAGCAAAGCGGAATAATGTTTCGTCTGAGTAGTTATACGTAACGTTTAAGCTTGGTAAAAAGTCGCTGTAGTCATTGTCACCAGTTACTTTTTCGCCATTAAGAAATACGCTTGATTCTAAATCTGTAGTCACATAACGACCACCCACAATCGCAGTGATGTCATCAAAGTCTAAGTACGCTGATATGTACACAGCAGCTGTATCTTCAACTACGTTACGGTATGCGCTTTCTTGGAACTCTTGGTTATCTGAAAGACTCCCCGTTGACGCTAGGTTAGTACCTGCAAGTAACTGCTGAAGTTGAGCGTAAGTATTTGCAGGGTTAGATAAACCGTTGTAGCTTAAAAACGTTAGTAGGTCATTTTGTCCCGAATGACCTAATTGGTCAAAAGAGTTGTCGTGGCTAACTGTTGTGAAGCTATTTGAAAAAGCAGCGTTGTAGTCATCAACCCATAAAGTAGCTAATGAACCATCTGAGTCGTTAAATGCATTTTTGTAAATGTCTTTAATTTCTACTTTGTATTGCTCATATTCGTAATCGCGGTTAGTAACACGTACACCTGCTTTTACTTTAGATACCCAGCTTAAGCTGCTGAGAGGTTCAAACATTTCAACGTCAAAACGAATAGCTGTTTCGTCATTGTCTGTTCTTCTATCTTCACTTTTGAACGTACGTAGTGCTAAGTTTTGTGGGTCAGTAAATGCATTTGGATCTGAATGAATGATGCTTGGTAATTTATTACCGTCTTGAGAAAATGCACCATCATATAAATGATTTGTTAGCTGAGTTCCGCCACTTGCTTCAAATGTTGATTTTTCGATTGGGCGAAGTGTAAATTCAGAATCAGGTCTTACGCTTTCTGATGATGCTACTGCAATTTCACCAGAGATTTTTATACTGTCAGTAAGGTTCCACTCTGCACCAAGTGCATTTGAAAACGAGTCAGTTTCACGAAAGTCACTGTATGTTTTAGGGATACCAAATTCGTTTGTTAGCGTGTAATTATTTACGCCGTTAGCATCTTGAGTTGTATTTGCATCTGTTGATAACGAACCCGCAACACCTAATATAGAGTTACCACTTTGCTCACCAGAGCGTTTAGTGCCACTTAAATCTAGATACACCATGCCATTACCAGATTGCGGTGCCCATTGAAGTGATAAATTTACAGCAGTACGTTTACGTTGTTCTACATATTGTTCAACACTGTGCTCGTCTCGTACGATAGCGTTGCCACTTGGTGTATTACCTTCTTGGCCATTAATATCAATGTCTTGAGGTTTAACACGGCTAGACGTTTCATCTTGACGAATTTCACGATCTTGATACGAAAACATAGCAATGGCACCAAAGGTACCCATTTCGTCAAAGTCCCAGTTGTTACCAAGTGAACCACTAAAAATAGGCGCTACTTTTTCTGTTTTATCTGCGTATTCACCATCTAATGAAACTGCGCCAGTGAGTTTATCTAACTCTAATGGGCGAACTGTTTTTAAGCTAACTGTTCCGCCTAATGCACCTTCAATCATATCGGCAGTAGGAGACTTAACTACTTCTACTGTTTTTAAGAAGCTTGATGGGTAATCTTGTAAGCTAATACCGTCACGAGAGTCGCCAATAGTAGAGCGACCGTTTAATTCAACACGGTTTTGAGGTAAGCCACGAATCGAAACACTGTCACCCACACCAAAATCGGTATTAATAGATACACCTGTAATACGTTGCAGTGCTTCTGCAATATTATTATCAGGTAACTTACCAATGTCTTCAGCAACAATCGCATCTACAATACGTCCGTCAGTACGCTTAAGCATAGCGGCGGCTTTCATACTACCTAGCATGCCTTTTACTTCAATAACTTCAATATCTGCAGCTGCCGTTTCTGAAGCTGCCGGAGCCTCTTGCGCTGCAATAGTAGAAGAAGCCATTAATAAAAGGGCTGCTGCACTGATTGTTGTAGAGCTACTTCTTTTATGTTTATTAATTAATGTTGAAGTAATTTGATTGAGTTTCATGTATCTCTCCCGTTTGGGTACGACTTACGTCATTGTGTGTGTTGTTACTTGGTTTGGTTAACCAATTTAACTGCTGTTTCCCTGTAGCGTGTCATACAGGTGGTGTGGTTGAAATTAGTCCAATTCAGCTTTTATTACAACCTTTGTTTACCAAAAATTCACAAAGTGTATTACAAAGTGCTCTTTTGTTTTGCTTATATTTAATAAATTTAACGGCTTATGATGTGTTTTTATTTTTTATATTTTGAATGAATTT
>NZ_PJAV01000134.1:0-37932 GCF_002836695.1 Pseudoalteromonas sp. 78C3 | reverse complement strand
TGAGTATTTGAGCTAAACGCTCAAAAACACAACTAAACTACCATTATTAATAGGTTCATAGAGCTATTTGAAATGAAAGTTGTGGCAACTACTAACGGGTAGAGACATATTTCGATCATCGATGCGGAAAAAACAACCAATGGAGCAATAGTCGTATTGCTATAAATCATTTAAATTAATCAAAAGCTTAGAATTGAATTGAATTGATCAGCCTATGTTTAATAATAGTTTTACAAATTTTAGGAGGAAGTTTACTTAGGCCGTAATGGTTAACTTTACTCTGAGGTTCTTAGTACCGGTATATTGATAAGAGTGCCACGTTATATCTTTTAATCAGCTCTATAAGTAGAAACTTCGTTAGGGATTGCTCTAATTGTAGCTCAATTCGCGGCGGTATTATTAATAGCTGTAAATCACAATATATAGTGGAAATGATCTTTAACTAGAATCTGATAGGCTATTTTGAATGAATGGTAAATAAAGAGTAATTAGGTAGAGCAATTAAAGCAGCTGCCAAAACAACTTATCAATTCAGAATCTATGAGTCAGTGCCCATAATAGAAGGTAATTACTGGTTCATATAGTTTGACAAATTTTAGGCAAGAAAAAGCCGAGCATAGGCTCGGCTTTTAGGTTTCTTTAAGACTTACTCTGCAGACTGTGCGTCTTCTTGAACTGCTTCGCTAGTCGCTGGGCGACCAACTAGTTCAATATAAGCCATTGGTGCATTATCACCAGTACGGAAGCCACACTTAAGAATACGAGTGTAACCACCTGGACGATCCGCGTTACGTGGACCGATTTCACTGAATAATTTACCAACAACTTCATTATCACGCGTGCGAGCAAACGCTAAACGGCGATTTGCTACACTGTCAGTCTTAGCCAGTGTGATTAAAGGTTCAATTACACGACGTAACTCTTTCGCTTTAGGCAAAGTAGTTTTGATGATTTCATGTTTCACCAAAGAACCTGCCATATTGCTAAACATCGCTTTACGATGGCTACTGTTACGGTTTAATTGACGACCACTCTTACGATGGCGCATGACCCTATCCTTCTAACTAAACTAATATAGTGATTTAGATTATTCAGCTAAGCTTGCAGGTGGCCAATTTTCTAGGCGCATGCCCAGAGAAAGTCCACGTGAAGCTAGCACGTCTTTAATTTCAGTTAGAGACTTCTTACCTAAATTAGGTGTTTTAAGAAGCTCAACTTCAGTGCGCTGAACTAAATCACCGATATATTGAATTTGCTCGGCTTTCAAACAATTTGCTGAGCGTACTGTTAATTCAAGGTCATCAACTGGACGAAGTAGAATAGGATCGAATTCTGGCTTCTCTTCTTTCTCTTCTGGCTCAGTTACATCACGTAAATCTACGAATGCATCTAATTGCTCAGCTAAGATAGTAGACGCACGGCGGATCGCTTCTTCTGGATCTAAAGTGCCGTTTGTTTCCATATCAATGATTAACTTGTCTAAATCTGTACGTTGCTCAACTCGAGCTGATTCAACCGAGTACGCAATACGTTCAACTGGGCTAAATGATGCATCAAGCAACAATCTACCAATTGGACGCTCATCGTCATCAGAGGATAAACGACTAGATGCCGGCACATAACCACGACCACGTTCAACACGAATACGCATGCTGATCTCGCTGTTATTTGTAGTTAAATTACAAATAACGTGATCTGGATTAGCAATTGTTACATCGCCATCGTGCTGAATATCAGCCGCAGTAACAGGGCCTACACCAGATTTAGTCAGGGTCAGAAAAACTTCATCTTTGCCTTCTAACGTTACTGCTAAACCTTTAAGGTTTAATAGTATTTCAATGATGTCTTCTTGAACGCCTTCTTTCGCGCTGTACTCATGTAATACACCGTCGATTTCAACTTCAGTTACTGCACATCCAGGCATAGATGAAAGTAATATACGGCGTAAAGCATTACCCAGAGTATGGCCAAAGCCACGCTCTAATGGTTCTAAAACTATTTTAGAACGCGTTGGGTTGATAGCGTCGATGTCGACTAACCTTGGTTTTAGAAATTCTGTAACAGAACCCTGCATTTTATCCTCTCTTAACTCTTAACTTTACTTAGAGTAAAGTTCGACGATTAGTTGTTCATTAATGTCCGCAGACAGGTCTGAACGCTCAGGTAGACGCTTAAAGCTGCCTTCCAATTTCTTACCGTCAACTTCAACCCAAGTCGGCTTTTCACGTTGCTCAGCCAACTCTAGAGCAGCGATGATACGTGCTTGTGTCTTAGACTTCTCACGGATTACAACAGTATCTTCTGGAGTAATTACGTATGAAGGAATGTTCACAACACGACCATTAACTAAAATCGCTTTATGGCTTACTAACTGACGTGCTTCTGCACGTGTGCTAGCAAAACCCATGCGATATACAACATTGTCTAAACGTTGCTCTAAAAGCTGTAACAAGTTTTCACCTGTATTACCTTTAAGGCGAGCAGCTTCTTTGTAGTAGTTACGGAATTGCTTTTCTAATACACCGTATATACGACGTACTTTTTGCTTTTCACGTAATTGTAAACCGTAATCAGATAAACGACCTTTACGGGCGCCGTGCTGACCAGGTGCAGTCTCAAGTTTACACTTAGAGTCGATAGCTCTTACGCCGCTCTTAAGGAACAGGTCAGTACCTTCACGACGACTCAGCTTGAGCTTAGGGCCCAAATATCTTGCCATGTTATTTCTCCTAACCTATTGTTAAACGCGACGTTTCTTCGGTGGACGACAACCATTATGTGGTATAGGCGTCACGTCAGTAATGTTGGTAATACGGTAACCAGCAGCATTCAAAGCACGTACAGCAGATTCACGACCTGGACCTGGACCTTTAATGAAAACTTCTAGATTTTTTAAACCGTATTCTTGAGCAGCAGTACCTGCACGCTCTGCAGCAACCTGAGCAGCAAATGGTGTAGATTTACGTGAACCACGGAAACCTGAACCACCGGCAGTAGCCCATGATAGTGCATTACCTTGACGGTCGGTAATCGTTACAATAGTGTTGTTGAAAGACGCATGAACATGAGCCATACCATCAGCAACTTGTTTTTTAACCTTTTTACGACGAATTGGTGTCTTAGCCATAATACTATCCCCTTATCGCTTAATAGGCTTACGAGGACCCTTGCGGGTGCGCGCGTTAGTCTTAGTTCTTTGACCACGTAGTGGTAAAGAGCGACGGTGACGTAGGCCACGATAACAACCAAGATCCATAAGGCGCTTGATATTTAAAGTAACTTCACGACGAAGATCACCTTCAACAGTGTACTTGCCAACTGCATCACGCAGTACGTCAAGAATTTCGTCTGAAAGTTCACCGATTTTTGTGGTTTCGGCGATACCAGTCGCTACTAAGATAGCCTTAGAGCGAGTCTTACCTATGCCATAAATAGCTGTTAAACCAATAACTGCATGTTTATGATCAGGGACGTTAATGCCAGCAATACGGGCCACTAACACATCTCCTATATTCGAATTTGGTAATCATCTGTTTGAAAAGCCCGTAAGGATACTCAAACGAAGACCAAATTACTACTAAAAACACAGGCCGAGAAAACTCAGCCTGCACGCTGTTTACTTAACCTTGCCTTTGCTTATGCTTAGGCTCACTGCAAATTACGCGTACTACACCAGCACGTTTAATAACTTTACAGTTACGGCATATTTTCTTAACGGAAGCACGTACTTTCATTGCTCAACTCCGTAAACTGACCTTATCGACCGTAGCCTTTAAGGTTCGCTTTTTTCAGCACAGAATCATACTGATGAGACATCAGGTGAGTCTGTACTTGTGCCATAAAGTCCATGATCACTACAACGATAATCAAAACTGATGTACCGCCGAAGTAGAATGGCGTTTGCCACGCCATCGTCATGAATTCAGGCACCAGACAGATAAAGGTTATATACAAAGCACCTGCCAATGTCAGGCGTGTCATCACTTTATCAATGTATTTAGATGTCTGCTCACCTGGACGAATACCTGGGATAAATGCGCCAGATTTCTTAAGGTTATCTGCAGTTTCACGTGGGTTAAAAACCAACGCTGTGTAGAAAAAGCAGAAGAAGATAATAGCCGCAGCTAAAACAAGTGAGTACAACGGTTGACCTGGGGTCAACGTAGTAGCAACAGCTTGTAATACATCAGCGACTGGACCTTCACCTTGGCCGAACCAGCTAGCAATTGTACCAGGGAACAGAATTATACTGCTAGCGAAGATTGGTGGAATAACACCCGCCATATTTACTTTTAGTGGTAAATGCGTGCTTTGAGCAGCAAATACTTGACGACCTTGTTGGCGTTTAGCGTAGTTAACAACAATACGACGTTGTCCACGTTCGAAAAACACTACAAGATAAGTAACAGCGAATACGATTACCGCAACCATCAACAGTACAAAAACATTCAAATCACCTTGGCGCGCCATTTCGACTGTCGAACCAATAGCAGACGGCAAGTTAGCTACAATACCAACAAATATTAGAACAGAGATACCGTTACCGATACCGCGCTCTGTTATTTGTTCACCCAACCACATAAGGAACATAGTACCAGTCACTAAACTCACCACTGCGGTGAAATAGAAACCCATACCAGGGTTAACAACTAACCCCTCCATCATGCCCGGTAAGCTAGAAGCAATACCGATTGATTGAATAGTAGCTAGCACAAGCGTGCCATAGCGTGTGTACTGGCTAATTTTTTTACGCCCTTGCTCACCTTCTTTCTTAAGCTCTATAAACGGAGGATACATATGCGTTAATAGTTGCGTAATAATCGAAGCCGAGATATACGGCATAATACCCAGTGCTAACACTGAAGCTCGCTCAAGTGCACCACCACTGAACATGTTGAACATCTCAACAATGGTGCCCTTTTGTTGCTCGAAGAAATCGGCAAGTACAGCGGCGTCAATCCCAGGGATCGGCACAAATGAACCTAGACGGTAAATTATGATAGCACCCAATACGAAGAGTAATCGGCGCTTCAATTCCGAAAGTCCACCTTGTGCACTTTTTGTATCTTGACCTGGTTTAGCCATTAGTACTTCCTTAGTCTTCTACCTTGCCTCCGGCAGCTTCAATAGCTTCGCGAGCACCTTTAGAGGCTTTAAGGCCTTTAACGGTAACAGCGCGTGAAACTTCGCCAGATTTAACAACTTTAACGAAAAGAACGTTCTTTTTAACTAGACCAGCTGCTTGTAACGCGCTTAGGTCTACCACATCGCCTTCTACTTTAGCGATTTCAAAAAGGTTTATTTCTGCAGATACTAAAGATTTGCGAGAAGTAAAACCAAATTTAGGTAGACGACGTTGCATAGGCATTTGACCGCCTTCAAAACCAACGCGTACTTTGCCGCCAGAACGTGATTTTTGACCTTTGTGACCACGGCCGCCAGTCTTACCTAGACCAGAACCGATACCACGACCAACACGTTTTGGAGCAGTTTTTGAACCTGCAGCAGGTGAAAGTGTATTCAAATGCATCGAATTAACCCTCTACCTTAACCATGTAAGAAACCTTGTTTATCATACCACGTACACATGCTGTGTCTTCTAACTCAACAGTGTGGTTGATACGACGTAAACCAAGACCGCGTAATGTAGCTTTATGTTTCGGTAAACGACCGATAGAGCTTTTTACTTGTGTTACTTTTACAGTTTGATTTGCCATGGTTACCCCAGTATTTCGTCTACGCGAAGGCCACGTTTTGCAGCGATTGACTGTGGAGAATTCATATTCTCAAGAGCCGAAATCGTTGCACGTACCACGTTGATCGGGTTAGTAGAACCGTAACATTTAGAAAGTACGTTCTGCACACCAGTAACTTCTAGTACTGCACGCATAGCACCACCTGCAATGATACCAGTACCTTCAGATGCTGGTTTCATGAACACTAGTGAGCCAGCATGACGTCCCTTAACAGGATGCTGTAATGTGTTGCCATTTAGGTCTACGTTGATCATGTTACGACGTGCTTTTTCCATTGCTTTTTGAATAGCAGCTGGAACTTCACGTGCTTTACCATAACCGAAACCTACTTTACCTGCGCCATCACCAACTACAGTTAGTGCAGTAAAGCTAAAGATACGACCACCTTTAACTACTTTAGACACACGGTTCACCGCGATTAGCTTTTCAGCTAGATCAGGCTGTTGTTGCTTTGCTTCTACGTTAGCCATAGTCTACTCCTAGAATTGCAAACCGGCTTCACGCGCAGCATCAGCTAGCGCCTTCACACGGCCGTGATATTTAAAGCCACTGCGATCAAAAGCAATCTTTTCGATGCCTTTGTCAGCCGCACGTTCAGCAACCGCTTTGCCAACTGCTTGCGCAGCTTCAACGTTACCGGTGCCTTTAACTGTTTCGCTAATAGCCTTTTCAACAGTAGAAGCAGCAGCCAGTACATTACCCTCAGCATTTACTACTTGAGCGTATATGTGACGTGGCGTGCGGTGGATAACAAGACGCGTTGTGCCTTGTTCAATATAATTTCTACGAGTGCGTTTAGCACGACGTAGACGAGCTGTTTTTTTATCCATCGTCTTACCTTACTTCTTCTTAGCCTCTTTACGGCGTACATTCTCATCTGAATAACGAACACCCTTACCTTTATAAGGCTCAGGTTTACGGTATGCACGAATGTTAGCAGCTGTTTGACCAACTAACTGCTTGTCTACGCCCTTAACTAGAACTTCTGTTTGGCTTGGAGTTTCAATCGTAATTCCTTCAGGAACTGCGAAATTAACTGGGTGTGAGAAGCCAAGAGTTAAATCTAATGTTTTACCCTTAGCTGCAGCACGGTAACCCACGCCTACTAACTGAAGTTTCTTCTCGTAACCTTCATGCGTACCAACAACCATGTTGTTGATTAGAGCGCGAGCAGTACCTGCTTGAGCCCATGCATTAGCTACGCCATCACGAGGTAAAGTAGTAATAACGTTGTCATTAACTTGTACTTCAACAGCGTTGTTGATAGTACGAGTAAGTTCACCGTTTTTGCCTTTAACTGTGATTTCCTGGCCTTTTAATGTAACTTCTACACCGGCAGGAACAGTAATTGGTGCCTTTGCTATGCGAGACATAGTTCCCCTCCGATTAAGCTACAAAACCAATGATTTCACCACCAACACCAGCACTACGTGCTGTGCGGTCTGTCATTAGGCCTTTAGAAGTTGATACGATAGCGATACCAAGACCACCCATTACCTTAGGTAATTGGTCACGTTTCTTATAGATACGTAGACCAGGGCGACTTACACGCTGGATATTTTCAATTACAGCTTTGCCTTCGAAGTACTTCAACTCGATAGAAAGCTCAGGTTTAGTTTCACCGTTAACGGCGAAATCTACGATATAACCTTCGTCTTTTAGTACTTTAGCTAATGCTACTTTCAGCTTTGAAGTTGGCATCGTTACAGATACTTTCTTCGCTGATTGACCGTTACGAATTCGTGTAAACAAATCCGCGATAGGATCTTGCAAGCTCATAGTCTTACTCCCATGATTCTATTACCAGCTAGCCTTTTTAAGGCCAGGAATTTCACCGCGCATAGCTGCTTCGCGAACTTTAATACGGCTCATGCCGAATTTGCGAAGGAAACCATGTGGGCGGCCCGTAATGTTACAACGATTACGTTGACGTGCAGGGCTAGAATCACGAGGTAAAGCTTGTAGCTTAAGTACCGCGTCCCAACGATCATCTTCAGATGTGTTAACATCACTGATGATAGCTTTTAGTGCCGCGCGCTTTTCAGCGAACTGAGCAACTAGTTTTGTGCGCTTTGCTTCGCGCGCTTTCATAGAATTCTTTGCCATAACCCTACCCTTATTTCTTAAATGGGAAGTTAAACGCTTCTAACAACGCACGGCCTTCCTCATCAGATTTCGCAGAAGTAGTGATAGTAATATCCATACCGCGTACACGGTCTACTTTATCGTAATCGATTTCTGGGAAGATGATTTGTTCACGTACGCCCATGCTGTAGTTGCCACGTCCATCAAAAGACTTAGCACTTACGCCACGGAAGTCACGAATACGTGGGATAGCGATTGATACCAAACGCTCAAAAAAGTCCCACATACGCTCGCCGCGTAGGGTTACTTTACAACCAATCGGGTAACCTTCACGCACTTTGAAGCCAGCAACAGATTTGCGTGCTTTAGTGATTAGAGGTTTCTGACCAGAGATTGCTGCTAGATCCGCTACTGCGTTATCTAAAATCTTCTTGTCAGCTAGGGCTTCGCCCACGCCCATATTCAATGTGATCTTTTCGATCTGAGGGACTTGCATGACAGAGCTGAAACCAAACTTCTCTTGAAGTTCCGCAACTACTTTGTCTTTATATACTTCATGCAGTTTCGCCATCATTCTACTCCAACTATTAGATAGTTTTACCAGTAGATTTAAAGATACGTAATTTCTTACCATCTTCAATCTTGAAACCTACACGATCAGCTTTACTCGTTTCCGAGTTGAAGATCGCAACGTTTGATGCATCCATAGATGCTTCTTTCTCAACAATGCCGCCAGCTTGGTTCAATTGTGGAACCGGCTTTTGGTGTTTCTTGATCAAGTTTATGCCTTCGACAAAGATTCGACCAGATTCAGTAACAACTGAAAGCACTTTTCCGCGCTTACCTTTGTCTTTACCTGCTAGTACGATTACTTCGTCATCACGACGTATTTTTGCTGCCATGATTGGCTCCTTACAGTACTTCTGGGGCTAGTGAAACGATTTTCATGAACTTATCATTACGAAGTTCGCGAGTCACAGGGCCGAAAATACGTGTACCAATTGGCTGCAAGTTATCATTTAAGATAACAGCCGCGTTGCTGTCAAAACGGATCAAAGAACCATCTGGACGGCGAACACCTTTTCTGGTACGCACAACTACCGCGTTTTTAACATCACCTTTCTTCACTTTACCGCGAGGAATAGCTTCTTTTACAGAAACTTTAATGATGTCGCCAATCGCTGCGTAGCGACGGTGTGAACCACCAAGGACTTTTATACACTGCACTTTGCGAGCGCCGCTGTTATCAGCAACTTCCAGCTGAGTTTGCATTTGGATCATGTTAATGACCTCCGGTGTAGTAATTACAACGTGTCTAAAATTCGTTTAAAAATCAGACATTTCGATTAAATCCCAATCAAAAAACAAACGAGTTGTCTCTTAAGGGCGGGCAATTGTACCAGCATTGAGGGGGTAGTGATAGGTTATTTTTTAATTAATTTAGAGCGTATGGTTATTAAAGTTGAGTAATTACGGCTATGTAGCTATTTTACAGGTGGTTACAAAACAAACAAGGCACTATATAAGTGCCTTGTTTGTTTTAACTATAGATGATTAACCGAATAAACCTTTTAATTTATCTTTAATCTTATCCTTTGCTTTGTCTTTGGCTTTTTCTTTTGCCTCATCAACCTTCTGCTTAGCTTCATCTTTAAGCGCATTGCCTACATCAAGCTTTATACCAACATCGTGGAAAGGCCCTTTTATACGTAGTGGTATTTTAAAACCAGTGCTGTCATCAGTGGTCCCCTGTCCTTCGATTGATCCAACTATGCCTGTAACCAAACGGTAATTAACTGTTGTTTGCGGTAAATCAACATCGCCTTCACCTGATATTCTAACGAGTGGGCTAATAAGTGATAAATCAGTATTTTTACCAACACCATTAGTAAAGTTAAAACTTCCCGTTAGTGCAGAGAAATCTGTTTGCTCTGATTCTTCAAACCCGGTATCCAGCCCTTCAGACGCAGCACCAAAGTTTCCTGAAATGAGTTCCTTACCTTTACGAACCATCTCAGCTATATTCGCACCTTTTACAGCTCCATCAGCAAACTCAAATCCAAGTTTTCCGTTAAGCGCACCAATAAACGACTTTTGACTTTGGCCAGTTGTGTTTAGGTTCCAATTTAAAGAACCCTTACCCATTAGCTTGTCAAAACCTGCCGCATCAGTTAATAAAGGCTGTGCATCTATACCAGCTAAGTCAAAGTTAGTTGATATTTTATAAGGCACTTGTTGTGCGTTTACATTAATAACGCCTTTACCTGACCCTTCATAAGCAGAAAAGCTATCTAGGCTTAGTTTTGCAACGCTATTTTTTAAAGCAACAGTAAATTGATTGGCGCCCAACTTAATATCGTTAGCTTTTAATCCACTTGAACGAATAACTACATTCGCATCTAGTGAATTTAACGCACTTAGATCAATTTTAGTGTCATCCCATACTATTGGCTCTGCAGGTTTATCATTTTGCTCTACTGGCTCTTCTTGTTTTGCTACTGCTTCAGGTAGGTACGGGTTTAAATCAAGCATACCTAAATCAATATCAGCATTTACAGCTAAACGCTTACCTAGGTTAAGCTCACTCTTACCTTTTATTTCCAATGCATCTAACGTCGCAACTAAATCTTCTAAATTAAATTTCTCACCTGCTAGGTGCATTTTACCGTTTACACTAAATGCGTTAAAAGCATTGTCTTTAGCGTCTAACTCTACACCTTGCCATTTCGCAATACTTTTAACTGACTCACCGCTTAGTGATAACTGACCTTTAATATCTTGGCCTTGCCCAGCGATGCTCCCTTCGAACGTTAGATCAACTAAACGAGAATCTAAGGTTTGTTTAACATTAAAAGTAGCACCTTCAATTGCTTTAGCAGGAGTATCTAATTTTATATCAAGCTCAAAACGCTCCTGCATATAAGTAATACCCCCTTTTACTTCTAATGTTTTACGAAGTGATGGAAGTAAAATAGCGAGTTCTAAATCACTAATTTGTTGCTTAGCACCTGTTAGACCATCTAGATAAGTAAATGTGCCGCCATAAATAGCAACCTCACCTAACTCAATATCAAAGTTATCTGGAAGCTTTATCGCTTCACCTGATTGGCTTTGCTCTTTAGGTTGCTCTGCAACTGCATCAAACAACTGCCAATTAGCTTTACCATTTTTGTCAGTTTCTAATAGGATATTTGGTTCATTTATAACAAACTTATCTAATTTAAACTCACCACCAAATAATGAAAACCAAGGTATGTGTACAGCAAGCTGTTTCATACTCGCCATATCGGCGCGCGAACCTGATTCCATATTTGCAAAATGCACGTCGTTAAGTTCTAACTTTAATGCAGGGAATACGCTAAGTGTTTTATCACCTTTAATAGTAAGAGTGCGCCCAGTTGTTTGTTCTACCTGCTGCGACACTTTATTAAAAATAGTATCAGTAGGAATTAAAAACGGTGCGGCAACAATTAGTGCTATACATAGTAAAAGTATTACACCTACAATTTTAAGTAAGGTTTTCATGATCGTCCTTTCAAACGTGCAAATAATGTTCTTATCATAGCGAGTGTTAGCCTTAAAATCATTGTAGTTGATGTAAAAAAGCCACTAAAACTACTTTACCTGTTCTATATGAATCTTTCCTGAAACATTTTGATACCTTTAGGTTACAAATAAGTATTGACCCGGTGATACCCCAAGGTTGCATTGATACCCAGAGGTTACAAAAAATAAAATACTATTACAGGATGAATACTATGAAACAACAGGATATTAAAACTGAAGAACAATTTATGGGTCAAAACATATGGATTAGTTTAAGCGCAGGGATAGTTTGTTTACTTCTCTGTGTTTACTCACTAATAAAACAAGATCAACATATTGGAGGGCTTTTAACTGTTGGAATGGGCGTTTTTTTTTATATAGTTATAGTGATTATTTATCTCATTAAAGGGGGTTTTCCGTTAAAAATGTATTTTCAATACGCTTATAAAGATGAGTTTCTAAACACCATTGACACTAATGCATATAAACATACAAGTTTTGCATTTGGGTTTTGCCTTCTTGGTGTTTTTTATATAAGCGATGAAATACCTACCGAATTTTCGCATGCAACTATGGCAATATTCTACCTAGGTATCATGCTCTTGGTATATGGCGCTTCATTGCTTTGGCAAAATCGTGATTAGGAGAGGAAATGCAAAATAACATAGCAAAGTATCGAAAAGAGGCCGGGCTTTCACAGCAAGAACTTGCTGATGCTATTAACGTGTCGCGCAAAACAATAAGTACCGTAGAAACAAACCGGTTTACGCCGTCGGTAATAATTGCTCTAAAAATAGCAAAGCATTTTAATACCTCAGTTGAAAGCCTATTTGTACTGGATGAAAATGATTGATACATGTTAAAGCATTAGTCTCATTTTATTAGCAAAAATACTGATTTAGTCACTTCAATTACAACGTATGGAGGACAGCGCTGTTGTTATTAGCGTAATTGCGCTAAAATAGACCAGCAAAAAAATATATATCTAAACCGGAGATTCTACAAGGCATGAAAAAACTGCTAATTTCACCGTCAAAAATGACGCTAGGCGAACAAGAAAATCAAATCTATCAGAACATTCTGAAGCAATCTTCAGAGTTAAGCCTTAACCTTATGGCCGTGAAAGTAGAAAACCACCCTGATGATTTTTTACCTTGGTGTTACGAATTGCTAAGTGCAAGCAGAGATCGTATGAACTACGATTTGCTAGAGCCACAGCAGTTACCAGTACTTAAGAAGCTACACGATCAGCTTATTTCAGCTATCAGCTTTTTACAGGTTAAAACTTTACGTATTGCTCCGTGGCCTGTTGTCAGTGTATTTGTAGAACAACACAAAGACGTTATTGCACTTGATGAACAGCTTCGTTTGGTAGACTACATCAAAAGCATTCGTGAACAGTCTCTTAAAGATATGATTCCTGAAGACTTACTTGCGTTTAGCGGTAAGCACATGGCATCACTTGATCCAAGCACATACAACTTTGACGTTGAATGGTTTGCATCTACAAAGAGTGCAAAGAGCTTCCATCAAATGCTTGGTGATTTACCAGGTGCTTTTGACGATGCACTAGTGAATATTCCACTTGAAGGTGATATTACTCAATACGAATATCAACAATTTGTTGCTGCTTATTCAAAAATATTCACCGACAACAACGAAAAACCAACACTTGCGCCTGCAACACGACTGCTTGCAATGCGTCGCCCTGATTTATTTACTCCGATTACAAATAATCGATTAGATGCATTATGTGGTGCCCTTGGTGTTTCTAAACTTAAAAATAGTGATTTTGAGCGTTACTGGCAAGATATCGTAAAAGGTATTCAAGCTATGTCATGGTACAAAATGGCTAAACCTAGTAATGAGTTAGAAGAACAATTGGTTGCTATTAAAGCATTAATTCCATGTTTCTTTCACTACGCTGATGCTAAAACACCAGATAACTCTAACTACATTAAACTGCTAACCAAGCCTAAACGTACTACAACTACAACAGGTAAAACTCAGCGTAGAGGTAAAGAGTCTGCAGAAATTCTAGTAGACCGTGCACTTGCTGCTGACGATATTCCTGAGCATATTCGCAGTAAACGTGATTCAATTGTGAGTGAAGTACAAAAAGGTCGCAGCGTAAACGAAACAATTAGCCTTATGCGCACTATATTCGGTTAAAATCTTCTAATTTAGCCGTACTTTTATGGTGCGGCTAGGTTAATTTATGCACCAGCAATGTGCGCAACATCTTCCTTCATGTTATATCCCCATCCTATTCATAAAATTCAAGCTCATGTTTTTAATAAATAAAAAATAATTTTTAATAAAAAATAATGAAGCTGGCACATACAGTGCAATTATCCCGTTAGTTAAACAATAAAAAGCCGTCAGCCTAAAGGTTCCGATTACATAATAAAAACCTTGGCGAGCAAAAATCATATAACGGGAAATGGACATGCTAAAACTAAAAAAAACAATCGCTATCAGTGCTATAGCATTAATGGGCGCAACATCTTTAACGTCAACAGCCGTACATGCTGAAGTAACTGCTAATGCAGCGGCAACATCAAACTACTTATGGCGTGGTCAAGAGCAAACTGGGGGCGATGCAGCTATTTCAGGCGGTATTGATTACGCCAATGAATCGGGCTTTTATGCAGGTACTTGGGCTTCAAATGCATCGTGGGCAGATGAAATGACCTATGAGCTTGATTTATATGCAGGCTTTGGTGGCGACATTAACGAAAGCGTTAGCTACGATGTTGGCTATATTTATTACGCTTACCCAGATGCCGCTTCTGAAGCTGACGCAGATTTCTCTGAAATTTACGGTAGCATTAGTGTAGAAGGTTTTACATTTGGTGCTTCAGTACTTGCAACATCAGCTGCAAGTGGTGATGGTACAGACTTTGGTGATTCACTTTACCTGACAGCTGACTACGGTTTTGCTGTTGGCAGTAACGGCACTGAAATGGCACTTCACTTAGGCCATTACTCTGGTGATTTTATTGGCGATGACAATATTCTAGATTACGGTGTATCAATTTCGAAAGACGGTTTTACTTTTGGTTTGTCTGATACAGATATGGATGATTCAGATATTAAAGCTTACGTTGCTTATTCTGTAGACTTTAATTTATAAGAAAGAATGTGTTACTTGCTGCAACACGAAGGGCCTTTTGGCCCTTTTCTCGTTTTTGAATAAGACCCCTCACACCTGTTAACAAACCGTTACAATTGAATGAAAACAATACATACTTTTTCCTTTATTCTATAACTTAGTCACTGGGCATTTATAACTGCCTAGCCATAAAATAGGTATAAAGGAATAATAATGAAATCACCTAACGCTTTTAGCGCCCTACTCGATATTTATATAAATCCTAGTAAAGCTTTCAATGGTGTTGAACACGCCAAGGGTTGGTCATGGTTAGCATTTATATGTATTACCCTTGCTAGTATCGCTAGTGTTTATATTTTTTACTCTAGTGTTGATATGCAGTTTTTGATTAATGAGCAAGTAGCAGCATCAAGTATAGATGCAACAATTGGCGAGCAAAAAGCAATTCGTCAAAGTATAGAGCTAAATGCAGAAAACCAAATTTGGTTTGCTCTGTTTGGCAGCGTAATGGGGCTAGCTATTATGAATGCACTCATGGCACTTTATTATATGCTTGTGGCTAAACAAGATCCTGAATCAGAACATAGCTACGGAGCTTGGTATGGATTCTCTACCTGGACAATGATGCCAGTTGTTATTTCAAGCCTAGGCACAATTGCTCTTGTACTAAGTGCAAGTACAGATCAAATATCTCAACAAGCCGTATTTAGCTACGCATCTATTAACCAATTAATAATAGGACTTGAAATTGGCCATCCTTTTTATAGCTTATTAGAATCAATAAACTTATTTAGCTTTTGGAGCATTGCGCTGGGAATGATCGGCTTAAAATGCTGGACTAATTTTTCAACTAACAAAGCACTCCTATTCTCTGCACTTCCTTCAATCATTATTTTTGGTATTTGGGCAGTCATTGCAGCAATGTAACCACTAGATGGGGGTATGTATTGCCTCCGCATTACTTAATTCACGGATAGATAAAAATGAAAAAAGCAATAATCATCACACTCGCTGTAGGCGCATTTATAGCCCTAATTGTGTCAAAGCAAATTTCTGGCGATGAAAAACAAGCCGAAGTAAATATTGCTCAAGTAGAGCTAGGCGACATTGCTGACTCAATAATGGCTTCAGGTAATTTAGTTTTTAATACACAAGTGCAATTACGCTCTGAAGTGACAGGCCGAGTAGATAAAATATTTGTTCAAGAAGGCCAAGGAGTGAAACAAGGCGATATGTTAATGCGCCTTGATACAACCGCTTTTGAATCTGAAGTTACCCGTAGTAAAGCAATCCTTCGCGCCACAGAGATTGAAATTAAACATAGTAGAACACGCCTTACTAATCTAGAGCGACAACTTAAAAGACAAAAAGACTTATACGATGTCGGTTTAGGTAATCAAGAGAGCTACGAGAATATTGAAAGCGCACGCGATCTGGCTAAAATCGATATTGAATCACGAATAGAGTCGTACAACCAAGCACAAGCATCACTACAAATTGCGCAAGATCGCTTAAGTAAAAGTGTATTTAGAGCTCCAATGAGCGGCTTGCTTGCATCTGTAAATATTAAAGAAGGTGAAACCGTTATAGCCGGTACTACTAATATTATTGGTTCTGATTTGATGTTAGTAGCCGACCCAAGCGCTATTTTAGCCGAGCTACGTGTTGATGAAACCGACATTGCGAGTATTAAGCTTAACCAAAAAGCGAATATTTATGCGGCCGCATACCCCAATAAACCATTTAGCGGCACAGTAATCAATATTGGTACTTCAGCTAAAAACCAAGCAGGCTCTCAAGGTTTATCGTTTAAAGTAAAAGTATTACTCGATACTACTGAGCGCCAGCTATATGCAGGAATGAGTTGTAGAGCAGAGATCGCAACAAGCATTGCCGAAAATGGTCTAAAACTTCCAATAGAGGCAATCCAAAAAGAAGACGATAAAACATTTGTGTGGCGACTAAATAGCGATAATACAGTTAGCAAAATTGCTGTAACTGTTGGAATATCATCTGATATAGAGCAAGCAATTACTGACGGCTTAAATGAAGGCGACAACATTGTTATTGGTCCTGCGCGCCCAGTAAGTCTTCTGACTGAAGGTGATGTAGTAAAACTTAAGTCAGATGCAGACAAGGAAGAAGCCTAATGTCTGCGGTAATCAAACTTGAGCATATTAATAAACAATACAAAATGGGCTCAGAGGTATTTAAAGCACTTGATGATGTAAACGTACATATAATGCAAAACGAATACGTGGCGATTATAGGACCTTCTGGTTCAGGCAAGTCGACCTTGATGAACTTACTAGGTTGTTTAGATACACCCACCAGTGGCGAATACTACTTAAAAGACAAACTAGTAAAAAGTATGACCGAGACAGAGCTAGCTCATCAGCGTAATGAAAGTGTCGGGTTTATATTTCAAAGCTTTAATTTAATACCACGTGCAACCGCACTAGAAAATGTAATGCAGCCTCTAGTGTATCGCTTCATCCCTAGCAAACAGCGCAAGCAACAAGCCCTAGAAGCACTAAAACGGGTAGGTCTCGGTGATAAAGTTAATCATTTATCTAGCCAGCTATCGGGCGGGCAACGTCAACGGGTTGCTATTGCCCGCGCTTTAGTCACAAAACCACATATATTATTAGGAGATGAACCCACAGGTAACCTTGATAGTAAAACGACCCGCGAAATTATGGATTTGTTTGATGAGCTGCATAACGAAGGTCACACTATTATTTTAGTAACACATGAACAAGAAATTGCCGATCATTGCCAACGCGTAATTCGTTTAGTCGACGGTAAAGTGGTAAGTGATGTAACTAAAGATGAAGGAATCAAGCAGCATGTTTAAATCAGCTCTTGCGATAATGGAAGGCACTAAAGCCGCTTTTTCAGCTATTAAAGCTAATGCAATGCGCAGCGCACTGACCTGTTTGGGCATTATTATTGGTGTTGCCGCCGTAGTTACTGTAGTTGCAGTAATGCAGGGTTTTACAAAGCAAATAAATGATCAATTTGCTGATATGTCGCCAGATGTAACAACAATAAAGCCTTACACCAGTATTGAACTCGAAATGGTTGGTAAAAATGCCAAGCTTACCTACGACGATTTTTTAGCTTTAAAGTCGCGTATAAAAGAAGCTGAAACGCTAACTGCCCTAATGTTTACCTGGCGTTTTTCGGGAGGGGCTGAGTATGGAAATAAAAGCCATTCATCGCGTGTAATAGGTACTGAGCAAGACTATCAAAAAGCGTATCGTACTTACCCTGAACTTGGCCGCTTTATTCGTGCTGAGGACGATGATAAGCGAAGAAGGGTCGCATTTATCGGCCCTTCAATCATAGAAAAGCTAAACCTTCCTGAAAACCCAGTAGGTGAATATATAAAGCTAGGTGGTGAATGGTTTAGAATTATTGGCGTTGCTGAAAAACAAGGTAGCTTATTTGGTTTTGACCAAGACGATTACATTAATATTCCAATTAGTACCATGAGTGCTTTAGAAGGCGGAAGTACACAAACTAATGTGCAAATTATGTTTAGGCTGAATGAAGGTACTAACGAAGAACAAGTGCTTGCAAAAATAACCCGTGTATTGCGCCAACTACATAAACTAAAAGAGAAAGATGAAAACGACTTTGAATTTGAAACCGCTGAAAAATCTCGTGCCCAAATAGATAAATTTACCAGCAGTGCTACTGCTATTACTGCTGGTATTGTTGGAATAAGCTTACTTGTTGGCGGTATTGGTGTTATGAATATAATGCTAGTGTCGGTAACTGAACGCACACGCGTTATTGGTACATTAAAAGCACTAGGCGCAACACCTGGTTTTATTATGCTGCAGTTTTTAGTTGAAGCCGTTGTGCTTTCACTCTTTGGTGGTTTAATAGGACTCATTATAGGATATGGCGCCGCAGGGCTTATTTCGTTTTTAGTCCCTAGTATGCCTGATGCATATATACCAGCATGGGCTGTAATACTATCGTTCGGATTTACATCAATGATTGGGATTATATTTGGTTTAGCCCCTGCTATTAAAGCAGCAAGACTAAACCCTATAGATGCACTGCGTTACGAATAACTATTTTAAATAATTATTTAGCTTTAAATGGTACCTTATTACATTGTACTTCTACTGTTTTAGGGTACCAAGCTGGGCCGATTTGATTCACAACCACCTCAGCTAAACCATTAGTAAACGATTTATACGTATGAACACTTTGCCACTCCCCTTGTGGGCAATGTGTTGTTAAATCTAACGGCTCTGATCCCTCGTACAACGCAAGTGCAAAATTATGATGCCACTGTGAGCTTTTTAGCGTTTTATTGCTTACTTTGCTCTGTATACCGTTATCAAAGTAAATATTTGTACACCCCGTTAAAATAATCAGTGTGCAACCGGCTGCAAATAGCTTGATGCTCATAATGTCTCCCCTAGTATTTGCTCTTGGCACCACACTTTAATGGTATGGGGCGAGTATATTCCAAGCGTAATTAAACTCAGCGCTCCATCACTAAACGTTTGTTGTGACTGCATTTGAATAACCGGTGTATTTGAACATATTTGTTTTACGTCTACCCGCTGCTCACCCACTAATCCCCATAAATAAAATGGGCGGCTATCTTCGAAATTAGCTTGGCTCGTTATTTTTGCTGTTGCCTGTGGCTGAATGGTTACCGCAGAACAAGCACTGAGGCTTAATGCTATCGCCCCTATAATTAATGGTTTCATACTCTTCCTTATAAACTAAATACCAGTAAGGTAACTTTATAAGAGAACATAAAATATTAGCGTAAAAAGCTGTGGGGAATATGTAGAAACGCTATGAAGTTTTATACAGTTTATTACACATAAGGGCCGCATAAATGCGGCCCTTAAAGTAGTCAACTTAAGTGGTTAGTAAATAAATAGACGTTAGAATTTAGCTAAATTATTTTTACTGTCTTTGTCGACCAGCTTAATGTAAGGATCTACCCCCGCAAATAATGGTTTTTCTTTTACTTTTAGCTCAATAGTATTGGTACCAGACACTATTTGATGCTTTTGCGAGTAAATAACAAAGTCTTCAGCTAGTAAGTTTTCAGGGTCGTCGCTAAATAATGCAATATCAATTAGCTCATCGAGCGGCTGCTCTGTTTCTTCACCTTGTCCATCGGCATGCTGCTTAGTTGCTTCAACGCTCAGTGTTACCGTATAAAAACCTTCGCTATCAACATCATCTGTAACCGACACTTCTTTCATTTCAAGCTCATAAAGCGTTATATATTTAAACTGATCATCAATAAAACGTTGTTCAGCTTGTGTTGCATCTCGCTTTAAATAACTGAGTAAATCAAGTGTGGTTGGGTATGGCGTTGATTGGTATTTAAACTCATTCAAAAATGCTTTAAGTGCGGCATTTAAGCGTTTTTCGCCTAAGCGGTCATACAAAGCCATCATCGCAACTGAGCCTTTATTATAGTGAAGATACAGCTGACCCTGCGTTTTATATAGCGGCATTTCTTCAAAGGCTTCGCCAGTACGGCCCATTAAGTATTTATCTAGCTCGTACTTTAAGAATTTACGAAGCTTCTCGGCGCCAAAGCGTTTTCTTAGCACCATTAGCGCACTGTATTGCGAAAGTGTTTCAGAAATAACAGCACTGCCCTCTACATTAGCCCCTGATACTTGATGCCCCCACCATTGGTGCGCAACTTCATGTGCGGTTACATAGTAAGGTAGGTCAACTTTACTCTCATCTCTTAAGTCTGTAATAAAACCAATACTTTCAGAGTAAGGCACCGTATTGGCAAAACTTTGCGCAAACGAGCGATACTTAGGAAATTCAATAATACGTAACTGCTTATGCTGATACGGGCCAAAGGCTTGTGTGTAGTAATCTATTGAGTCTTGAACTGACTCAATCATGCGGTCAACATTCCATGCATGATCTTTGTGGTAGTACACCTCAATATTTACCCCATTATGCTCAACTTTTTTACTTTCAAGTTCAGCTGAAAGTACAGAGTAAAAGTTTATAATTGGAGCATCCATTTCATAAACAAAAGTACGGCGCCCGTCTTTTACACTCTCACTTTTTAAGTAACCTGGTGTAATAGCAAATTGCGACTCATCGGTGGTTACCGTTGCCTTATAGTTTATAAAGCCATTAGCAGGCCCAAACTCATTTTGCGTATAATAGCGGCTGTCTTCTAGTTTATGTGCGCGCTCAAGCTCAGGTAAATCGTGCTTGCGGCGCTCATACTTATCGGCAATTTGAAAATACTTTTGATAACCAAAATTTGGTAATAATTCTCCATTATTTACAAATGTACCGTTGTACACGAGTTGAGTATCAGATCTTCTATCAACAAAACCGTCGTGTTCACGAGAAACTAAAAGCTCACCTTCGCGTACTTCATTAGGCATTAGCGGTTGTTCAAACTCAAACCATACCATGCCAAAATCGGTTAAACGCTCTACTATTTTTCCGCCCGCCATTTTTACATCCCAGCTTTTAGATTGGCTAGGCTCATTAATTAACACACGGGTTATTGGCTCGTTTGCGGTATTGGTAAACTTAATTTTAGCCACGGCATTTAAAGCACGCTTTTTAGGATAAATATCAATGTTTAAATCAACATCAGTTATTATAGGCAGTGGCAAGTCTTTGTATTGTGAAAACTCTTGCTCATACCTTACTTGTAGCGCTTCGTTATCATCACTTGTTACAAACTCGTTGATTACACGGGTGTTGTAATAAATGTTATAACCCGCGCCCACAAATACCAATAAACTTATAACGGCTGCAATCTGGCCTTTTAAAGACATGTTGTAACGTACTAAAGATAAACGAGTACGCAATGTTTGCGACGGGCCGCGATGCCATAAAGCAAACCCTACAATAGCTAAAAACACACTCAATGCCCCCCAATATAGGGTATACCAATGCGCGCCTTGTAAAAAATGTCCATAACCGTTTATATCTGAATACGGTACGCTACTGCTTTGGGAAAAATGATACATATGATGCTCAAACCCGTAAGCACCCATTACCATTTGAGCAATGTAATACAGAATAAATAAACCCATACCTATGTATTTATTAGGGCTAATTATTTGTAAAAAGAACGCCAATATAGCCATCATAATAAAAGGCAGTAATGTAAGGTAACCCAACCTAAATAAGTACTGGCCAAGCTCTAGGTTAAATTGCCCCTTAAACAGTTGCACTGCAATGGTAAACATCATGCCTACTAAATAAAGACCACAAACTGCAGTGATTAACGCAATAATTTTAGATACCCAAAACACACTGTTATGCACCGGGAAACTGTCAACAATATCACCCATACCACTGTGGCGTTCTCGCCAAACCAGCTCTGCGCTGTAATAAGCAATAATGATAAACATAAACAAAGCGGAGGAGTTTTGAATAATGCCCACCATGTTTTGTGTAAGCGGCCAATCTGTTGTGCCATACGCGCCAATAGGCGCAAAGAGTGGTGCGAGTAACATAGTAATACTGACACCCGCTAAAATCATAAAAGGGGCACTTAATATAACCTGCTTAAGTTCAAATAAGCTGCGCATTACTAATTGCGATTGCGTATTTACCCCTTTTGACTTGTAATTTTTAGCGCTGCTAATAAGTGCTGCTTGTTTATTTTTTACAAACGTTGAGACAGCAAATTGCTTTTTCTGTTTTTTACTTACTACGCGATTACCTAACTTTCCGAGGCCAAAAAACATCGCTAAACTTATTGCTACCCATAAAATACGGTTAATTAAAAAATCGCCCGAGAGCGTTAACACTTCGGTATTTTTATCACTTACAGTCCAGTAACGGGTTAAGTCAATTAACGAACCGAGGCCGAATGGATCTGCGTAAACAACAATATTTCTAAACGCTAAATCATCAAAATAGATACTCGCCAATTGGTAGGTTATATAAATCACTACGGCCGTTACATATACCGCCATCATGGTTTTAAAATAGACCGCCACACTATTAAAAATAGCACTGAGTACCAGTAAGCTGGGTATTGCTAAATATAAAAAAGGCGCTGCGTAATATATAAACTTATTAGGGCCTACTAGCTCACTATCAAGCCAGCCAACCAACAAGCCAAATTGAGATCCCAAAAACACGCCTAATGGCACAGTTAAAAAAACAACTAGCACAACCAAGTAAGCACCAAAAAAACGTCCTGATTGATAAGCAAGAGGGTTAACGGGCTTACTAAAAACCAGCTCATCCATTTTGCTTTCACTGTTGCGAATAGCAGAGCTGGCAACAAAGTTAACCACTAAAAACATAGCGAGTGTACAAAATGTAACGGTTAAAAGCATAATAGAGAAAGGCGAGTTCATATGAACATTCGCCCCACCTAACGGGAACTTACTACTAGAGCTTATAAAAAACGCCATAAAAAAGAAGATTAATGAGGTCACATAAAACGAAGGCTGGCGCACAAAATAGCGCAGCTCAAACGCGAGCATATTAAAAAACATAGCGCCCCCTTATGCTACTTGGCTGTTACGATGATTAAGCAACGTAGAAAAATACACATCTTCTAGGTTTGCACTGCTGAGCTCAAAACCTTCAGGGGCTTGATCGGCTAATACATGTAATATGGTTTTCCCTGCAAATAAGCGCTTAGAAATAACAGGCAGTTGCGGTTCAAGCTCTAGCGCTTCCTCTTGGCTCATGGCTTTGCGCCAGATTTGCCCTTGGAGTTTATCGGTAAGGGCAAGTGGGTTGCCCTCTAATAGTATTTTGCCGCCGGCCAGTACGGCCATGTTTGGGCAAAGCTCTGCTACATCTTCAACAATGTGAGTCGATAATATAACGACTTTTTGCTCACCTAAGCTTACTAACAAGTTATGAAATCGATTACGTTCCTCTGGGTCTAACCCTGCTGTTGGTTCATCAACGATTAGTAAATCAGGGTCGCCTAATAACGCTTGAGCAATACCAAAACGCTGGCGCATACCGCCCGAAAAGCCACTTACGGCTTTAGAGCGATGTTGATATAAATTAGTGTGCGCAAGTAATCCTTCAACCGACTCTTTACGCTCTGCTTTATTATGAATACCCTTTAAAACAGCCATATGATCTAGCAAGTCGTAAGCACTAACGCGTGGGTAAACACCAAAATCTTGCGGGAGGTAGCCTAAACGTTGGCGCAGACCCTGTGGGTCTTTAAATACATCAATGCCATCAAAAGTAATTGAACCTGAATCAGCCGACTGCAGTGTTGCAATGGTACGCATTAGCGATGATTTACCTGCGCCATTTGGCCCAAGTAATCCAAACATCCCTTTGCCGATAGATAAATCAACACCTTGTAGTGCATGTACGCCATTATCGTAGGTTTTAGATAACCCTGTTATTGATAGCATTTTTACTTCCTTGAATATGAGTAATTATTTTTATAATGTTTTATATCACAAGCAAAACAGGAACATAAGTTACTTGTTAGTTAAATTTGTAACAACAAATAAACATAATTTAAACTCATAACACTTGCCTGCACTGTATTCACTCGGTATAAAAACCACATATACTTTTTATAAGAAGCGAAAAGCCATGCAAGATCACCAAAGCCAACCATTAAACGACTTTATAGAATACCCACACGACGAAATGCTAAATCGTGCTAACGAGTTTTTACAAACCAGCCAACGCCGCCATAGCATTCGCAGCTTTAGCGATCGCCCAGTACCAAAAAATATTATTGAAGCATGTATAAAAGCAGCTGGCACAGCACCAAGTGGAGCGAATCATCAGCCTTGGCATTTTGTGGCTATAAACAGCAGTGATGTAAAAAAACAAATAAGAGAAGCCGCCGAAAAATTAGAGCGTTCTTTTTACGAAGGCAGAGCAGGTGAAGAATGGTTAGATGCGCTAAAACCGTTAGGTACCGATGCTAATAAGCCTTATTTAGAGCATGCACCTTGGCTTATAGCTGTATTTAGTCAAAAAAAGGGGGGCGTAAGCACCGATGATAAAAATACGAATTATTATGTGCATGAGTCTGTTGGTTTAGCTACCGGCTTTTTAATTCAAGCTTTGCATCGTGCTGGTTTGGCAACCCTTACTCATACTCCAAAACCAATGAGCTTTTTAACCGACATATGTAATCGCGATAAAGATAACGAACGCCCATACATGCTACTTATTGCAGGTTACCCAAGTGATGATGCAACAATACCGGCTCATGCACTGGATAAAAAATCTATCGATGAAATAGCTACGTTTATTTAGTATTTTCTTGTCGGCAAAACCACTCATATAGCAAAGCAATGATCGACTCAACTTTTGGATCGGTCAATGAGTAATAAATAGTGTGCCCTTCTCTGCGAGTAGCAACCATATCTGCCTTGCGTAAACTTGCTAAATGCTGAGATAACGCTGACTGTGCTAAAGGTACATTTTTATTTAGCTCACCTACACTTTGCTCACCTTGTAATAAACTACATAAAATCATTAAGCGATTTTTGTTAGCCATTAATTTTAAAAACTGTTCGGCTTGCTCTGCGTTGACAGCTAGTTGTTCAATATTCATTTTATTATTTCTCTTTTTGATACCTTTTTAAGTATAGACTTTTACATTAGTAAGTTCTAATATAATTAACATTAGGTTTTACTAATATTAAGATGGCCATGAAACTAGCGATGCCATTTTATTAATCGGCGGAAGTGCTGTAGCAGTATCCGCACTATTAAGTTACTTTATATAAAGTAACTTTCAGTTTTTAACGTTATTTATAAGTATTAACTCAATTCAACCTACTTATACCAAGTAGCACCTATTAATGTCTTTTTTAAGAAAAAGAGGATTTACAAACTAATGCTTACATCAATCCCTGACTTACTAAAAATTATCACACCTAACCAACGCCGTATTGACGCAGCGCAAGCAAAACTCGAGCTTGAACAAAATAAAGGTTTACTTATTGATGTGCGAGAACCTGCAGAGCACGCGACAAAATCGGCTGCCGGCGCTATAAATATTCCGCGTGGATTACTCGAGATGAAACTAATGGAAATAGAAAAAGACGCAGCTCGCCCTATTTACGTGCACTGCGCAAGTGGTGCACGCGCAACGTTGGGAGCAGAAGCATTAACGCGTGTGGGTTATGAAAACGTGACTGTTATTACCTGTGACGCAAACCAAATATGTAGCGTATTTTAAGTATCTACTAAGTACTTATAATTATGCGCCTAACAAAGGTAGGTGTTTAACGCTGTGATAAGTCAGTGCTAATTTAATACACTCTTTAACTGGGTGTTCTGGTAATGGCTTTTCACTATTTAACACTATTGCTCTATTTCCTTCAAAGGTAAGATTATGAGAGTACAACTCTCTAAATGTGCTTACTAGCTTTGATTGGCAATGAAAAAACAAATAACACGATGAGCCCTTTAAGCCTACGCGAATGGGGCTGCCATTTATTGTGTTATAACTTGGCTCTCCCCACTTTAAAGACTCTTCAACAGCTCCTAAGTTTTGCTCTTGTGCTACGGTATAAATTAACTCTCGTAATTGTATAAGCGTACTTTTAGCTGCCTCAGGATAATTATTAAATATATTTTTTATATCCGTATTCATAAAAACATCCTTATAAGTATTACAAGTTTAAAACAGGTTACTTTTGCTGCCTTTCATCAACTAAAACAAGTAGCATCTGCTCAATATTTTTAACACTATAAGTAAGTGCTCTCAGTAGCTCTTTCTCACTTTGCTCTGTTGCCTGCTGCGACGTTTTACCTTGATTAGCCAATACATCTTTTTGCTCAAGTATCGCCTCTCTAAACTCACTCGCATTAACTACACCAAGCAAAGACACTAATGCACCATTTCCTGACTGCCCTGCTGTTTCAAAGCTTAAACGATATAATCCAAAAATTCGCATGAGCGGTCCTTGGCTTAATCCAACATCAGTTATTTTTTCAAGCGGAATCGATTTTTCTTCTTTAAATAATATGCCACGTTTAACAACTAGTTTTTGCGGTAATAAATCAGCCGACATAGCTGCGAGTATTCGCCCGCCCACCAGCCATACAATCGCTAAAACAATGGGTAACAACGGAATAGTCACCAGCGCTAGTACACTAAAAAAAGCGGCCATTAGCATCCAGTATTGCTGAACCTTCGGGTCGAAAGATGCACTTTTTAAAATATGTTTTGTCATTGTTTTAATCCTTTATCTATATAACTACAAATACACTCTGCAAACTTCAATAATCTCTACTCAATCTTACAAACTAATAACGACTTTTATAGCAAGAGCAATAAACACAACCCCCAGTATTTTATCAAGCCATGGGTTCTGCTTAGTAAAACCAAAGCGATTTTTTGAAACCTCAGTAAGTACTGCAACTAGTAAATACCAACCTGTATCAATTACAAACACGGTTAAGCACATAATAATGCCAATGCTTAAAGTGAGATTTTGCGGGTCAATAAACTGTGAGAACAAGGCTAAAAAGAAAATAGCGAGCTTGGGGTTCAAAAAAGCAATGGCAAAGCCATCTTGTAATGCTTTAACTGCGCTTATCTCACTTTTTTGTACTTGCAGTTCGTCATTATTGGGTTTTGCTAATAGTATTTTTAAACCTAAATAGGCTAAATACCCAGCGCCTAAATATACAAGTACTTGGTATACCGTTGGAAACTGAGCCATCAATGTCCCCAAACCAAGTAACGAAGCTGCCGCATAAAGCCCAACACCCACGCCATGGCTAAGTGCAGCAAGCATACCGTTTTTCATTCCGCCACTCATTGTATGCTTTAGTACAACTGCAAGGCTTGGGCCTGGCGACATTGCACCCATCATGCATACAACTACTAAACTAAACCACGCTGCTAATGTCATTCTTATCCTTATAGTTCATCGTTTTCTATTAATAATATATAGGCCGTTATTTGGCCTTGAAAAGCAGTCGCAGTATTTATACTTATTACTTTCCAACCTTCTTGATTTAAGTGGTATATGCGCTCATTCAAAGCATCTACATCAATGCCGTTACTAAAAAAACCACGCTTTTTAAATTCTACTATTTTTTGCATTGTTTGTTATCCATTTTATAAGCGGTAGTCAAAGTCGTAATAGTGAATGCCCTGCTCAATGCGTATTTTCATACTGCCAGTTAATCCTTTTAGCTCATTTGTGCCTGAATCAGGAATAACATTTAAAATAAGACTGTCTTGTCCTTTATTCATAGTGCCAAAGTGTTGCAGTACAAAACTGCCCTGCTTACCTTCAAGCTCACCTATCACTTGCTCTATTGCCACGTAACCTGCACTGCCTTGGGTAGACGTCATTGCGCTAAGCATCTCGCCTTGGCTTGTAGCATTTAAGTCACCTTTAAATGTTTTATCGATCGACATACGTCCTAAGTTAATACCTTGCTGCCCTTTGGCATAACCTTCAATAGGCGCTAAAGCCACTGTAAATTCACCGCTTATTATTTTTGTTGTCATAACAATTCCTTATTGATGATATTTAATACTATTGATTTTTAATCCGATGATGCCATATCTATACCTTAACCTTTAAAAAGAATCCACTATGTCAAAAAACACCTCTGCATCCGAAAAAGCCGCTTTTAGCAGCTTATTACCTGTTTTTGCTTTTATAAAACCTTACAAATGGATGGTAGTAGCTGCGCTAGCCGCGCTATTGGTCACTGCGGGTGTTAACTTGTCGTTGGGGCAAGGTGTTAAGTTTGTTATTGATCATGGATTTATTGCAGGCTCTAAAGATCAATTACAGCAAGCTGTACTGGTACTCATTGGCTTAATCAGCTTATTAGCGATCGGTACCTTTAGCCGTTTTTATTTAATGTCGTGGATTGGCGAACGGGTAAGTAACGATATTAGAAAAGCAGTGTTTAATCGCATTGTAACGCTACACCCTAGCTACTTTGAAGAAAACCGCAGTGGCGAACTTATGTCGCGTTTAACCACCGACACCACATTACTGCAATCAATTATCGGCTCATCATTTTCTATGGCACTGCGCAGTGTACTTATGTTGATTGGTGGCTTAGCTATGCTGTTGTTTACTAATTTAAAACTTACCTTAGTGGTTGTAGCCTGTGTACCGCTGGTACTTGTTCCTATGATGATATTTGGTCGCAAGGTACGTAAACTAGCAAGCTCTAGCCAAGATGCCATTGCCGACATAAGTACCTATGCAGGCGAAATCATACAAAATATTAAAGTAGTGCAAAGCTATAGCCATGAAGAACAAGAGCAGCATGCCTTTGCGCTTGAGACCGAAAAAGCCTTTAACGTGGCTAAAAAACGTATTAAGCAACGTTCATTTTTAATAGCCGTGGTGATTTTTTTAACCTTTAGTGCCATTAGCGCTATGCTATGGGTAGGTGGCAACGATGTACTTGCAGGTACTATGACCGGCGGCGAGTTAGGTGCATTTGTATTTTACGCTATTATGGTGGCAATGTCGGTGGCAACCGTTGCTGAAGTATATGGCGAACTACAACGTGCAGCTGGTGCTGCGGCAAGGTTACTTGAGTTACTTGCTGTTAAAAGTGAGATAGAAAACCCGCTAGATCCACAAGACGATAGCTTACTGCAAAACATTAACAGCCCTGCTATTACACTTGAAAATATAAGCTTTAACTATCCTTCTCGTCCAGACGTGAGTGCGCTTAATAAAATAAGCCTAAATATAAATCAAGGCCAAACCGTGGCAATTGTTGGCCCTTCTGGCGCAGGTAAAACAACGTTATTTGAATTACTACAACGCTTTTACGATCCGGCTAGCGGAGCTATTAAGTTTAAAGATGTAAACATTAAAGATTTATCGCTTAATACTCTGCGTAATAAAATGGGCATGGTAGCGCAAAACCCTATTTTATTTAGCTCCGACGTAATGCATAACATCCGCTACGGCAACCCAAGTGCAACCGATGAGCAAGTATATTCCGCAGCAAAGTATGCGCATGCCGATGAATTTATCAAACAGTTACCGCAAGGTTATAACAGCTTTTTAGGTGAGCAGGGTGTGAGGTTATCGGGTGGGCAAAAGCAGCGTATTGTGCTTGCACGTGCCATATTAAAAGACCCTGAAATACTTCTTCTTGATGAAGCCACCAGCGCGCTGGATGCGCAAAGCGAACACCATGTACAAGCTGCACTTGAGCATTTAATGCAAAACAGAACAACGTTAATTATTGCCCATAGGCTGGCAACGGTAAAACATGCAGATGTAATTGTAGTAATGGAAAATGGGGAAATCATAGCAACGGGTACTCACCAAGAGTTGTTAGCAAGTAACCCGTTGTATCAAAAACTGTGTGAATTACAGTTTAATAAGGATTAGGGTCTGTTGACCTTTCAAGGTTAAATTTGCAAGGTTCAAGAACCCTAACCTTCGGTATTTGGCACTATCTGAATTTCTACGCGACGGTTTTGAGCGCGGCCATTTGCACTATCATTAGTTGCAATTGGGCGTGTTTCGCCATAGCCCATAGTGCTAACACGTGTAGCCATAATTTGTTGGTTCACTAAGTAGTCTTTCACACTTTGTGCGCGTTCACGCGATAGGTTCATGTTGAAGCTATCTTTACCCGTACTGTCAGTATGCCCTTGCACACTAAGGTAGGTTTTTTCGTACTTGTTCATTACTTTAGCAATCGCATCTAACGTATCGTTAAAGCCTGATGAAATATAAGACTGAGCAGTCGCAAACGTAATGTTTGATGGCATTACTAAACGTAAGTTATCGCCTTCACGCACTACTTCAACACCTGAACCTGCTAACTCATCACGAAATGCTTCTTCTTGCTTATCCATGTAGTCGCCAACAGCAGCGCCCGCCAGTGCACCAATAGCTGCACCAATAAAAATACGTTTATCTTTATGATTACCCGTAGCCTTACCTAATACACCTCCGGCTGCGGCGCCTATAGCGGCTCCTTTACCTGTGTTATTCATTTCACAACCAGAAAGTAATACAGCTACTACGGTTACGCTTAAAAGTGATTTAGTTAAAGTCATGGTGATACCCTATTCATTAAGAATTTAGCAAGAGTATGCAAATACATGTATGAACAAACTATGAAGAGAGTGTTAAAAGCAACGCATCTTGCTTGATTGTTAAACAGACCTCAAACTAATGTGCCGTTTTAATAAAAATGTCATACTACGCTGTGACAATTTAATGAATTTTACAAAGGATATTGGCGCAATGTTAATTGCTATTTTTAGACAGTTTTTTTTACTAGGGTGTATGAGCTTTGGCGGCCCTGCTGCGCATTTAGGTTATTTTAAACGCCACTTTGTAGACTCGTTAAATTGGTTAACTAACACGCGTTACGCACAACTTATTAGTTTAAGCCAAGCACTGCCTGGGCCAGGCTCTAGCCAAGTTAGTTTTGCTATTGGTGTTGAGCGTGCTGGAGTACTGGGTGGTATAGCTGCTTTTGTAGGTTTTACTCTGCCTTCGTTTTTAATAATGGTGCTACTTGCGGTTAGTGCTCATCAGTTTGACGCTGTTTACTTTGCTATTATTGCAGGCTTAAAGTTATTTGCCGTTGTTATAGTTGCTGATGCAACACTTAGTATGGCTAAAAGCTTTTGTACAAGTGCTGCGCTTAAGTTACTTGCGGTAATGAGTACACTTGCTTTGGTGTTATTTCCAATGATGGGAACTCAAATCGCTATTTTAATAACCGCTGCAACAGTAGGTGCTATATGGCCTTTATTAAAACTGGGTACAGCCACAGAAAATGTTAGCAGTACAAAAAGTAACATTAATTGGATTGCACTGGGATTATTTGCGATCTTACTTGGTGTTAGCTTTATTCCACTAGGGCATGAGTTTGCTTTGTTTACCCCTTTTTACCAAGCGGGTGCAATGGTTTTTGGCGGCGGACACGTAGTACTGCCGGTACTTCAAGCTGGTGTGCCAGCATTGAGTGATGATCAGTTTTTAAGTGCTTACGCGAGTGCACAAGCAGTGCCTGGGCCTATGTTTACTATTGCTACTTACTTAGGCGCACAACTTACTACTGAGCAACCTTTCGTGGGTGCTCTTATAGCTACACTGCTTATATTTATGCCTGGTTTTTTACTTATACTCGCATTCCAAAAGAGCTGGATTAACTTGGCAAGTAAGCCACGTTTTGCAAGCTCAATAGCGGCGCTTAATGCCGCGGTAGTAGGTTTTTTAGCGGCTGCACTGTATTCGCCAATTTGGACATCAGCGGTGCATAACCTTTGGCAAGTTGCGTTAGTAATAATTACATTTGCATGGCTGCGATTTAAAAAGCCACCTATTTGGTGGCTCTTAGCTTTATTTATTGCTGTGGGTCTTTTACAACACTATTTGCCATCACTCTAAATGTTGGCTTATCTGTTTGTTGCTCGTTAGGTGGGCTTAATTGCCCACTTACACTTTGATACGCTCTAAGCCCAAACACGGGTAATACCGCAAGTAAATGGTCCATTATTTCGGCTTGTAAGTGCTCGTACGAAATCCAGCGTTTGTCTTCACTAAAGCAATAAAACTCAATAGGTAAACCATGGTTTAGTGGTTGTAGCTCTCGTACCATTAACGTAAGCGACGTATTAATTTTACTGTGCTGTTTTAAATAGCCTTCAGCATAGCGACGAAATAACCCTAAATTAGAAACCTGAGCAGGTAATGTCGTCACTCGAATATAGTCGTGCAGCGGAATAGCCGCATCAATTTGTTTTCTAAACTCATCACCCACTAAACAAATGCTGTGCATATCAATATTGAGTGAGCGTTTAATACGTCTACCGCCCGACTCTTGCATGCCGCGCCAGTTTTTAAACGAACCCGCAACTAGCATATAAGTTGGAATAGTTGTTATGGTGTTATCCCAATTACGTACCTTTACAGTATTTAAACCCAAATCAATTACTTCGCCATCGGCGCCGTAATTTTCTACTTGAATCCAATCACCATAGGTTACTAGGCGATTTGCTGCTATTTGAATACTGGCTACAAAGCCTAAAATAGTGTCTTTAAATACTAATAACGTAACGGCAGCAATAGCACCAAAGCCAGAGAGAATATAAGTAGGTGACTTCTCAAGAAAAATGCTCACAATTAAAATTGCACACACAATAAAGGTTATTAGCTTAACAACCTGAATTAAGCCCTGAATAGGGACCTCGCGGGCAAACTCTAACTGGTTATAAATAGTACCCGCAATGCTCACAATACTGCTAAAAATAAAACCAGCATAAATAATAAGCAAAGCTTGTCCTATCGTTTTTAGTATTTCTCCTGCAATTTCATTAACTGGGTATACGCTATCAAACGTAGCTAAAAACAATACGCAGCACAGCATTCCGGCAATACGCTTATTTAGCTTATTAAGCATAGGAGAAAGCGCACCAATTCGCTCAGGAGAAAGCCTCGTCACTATTTTTTGAATGCCAGGTAACATTAATCTACGAGTAAATAAGTAAACAATTAATAAAGAAAATATCCCTATTGAGACTGCGGTAATTGAGCTAAGAAAATCCGCGTCGGGTACTTTTTCAAACCAAGGAGCAATTAATTCCTGAAGATGGGTGTTGGTCATAGTGTTTCAATTTCCTTACTGATTTGTGGTTCAGGTAAATCTTGTTGAGCATAAATGTCGGCAAGCTGCTGATCTTTAGCAACCCATAGCTCATTCACATAATGTTGAAAATTTGCTTTAAATACGTCATCGCTTTGATAGCTGCCCTGCATATTGTCATTAATGGGCGTTACGTCTATTGAAACATAAATAGAATCTAGCTCACCTTTTAGCAAGTTACGACAAACGTGATCTGTCTTACCGCTATATACTAAACTTGTATTAAGCATGGCATCAAATTGATCGGCTAATACTTCAAGCGCAAAAGCAATGCCGCCCGCTTTGGGCTTTAATAAATGTTTAAAAGGACTTTGTTGCAGATTATGTTTGGCTGGCGTATAGCGTGTACCTTCAACAAAATTAATGATGGTAGTAGGATGATGACGAAAATTACGACAACTACGCTTCGTGCGCTCTACATCCAACCCTTTCAACTTTGGATTTTTAGCTAATTGCGCTTTGCTTACCCGTTTCATAAACGGCATACCCATAGCCCACGCACCAGTGCCAATAAAAGGCATGTATTTTAACCCGTCTTTTAAAAAGAACTTAGGGGCAGGCAATGCATGTAATGAGCTAAGTACAGTTATATCTAACCAACTCGCGTGGTTACAAATAAGTAAATACCAACTTTTTGAGTTTAAGTCGCCACTTATATCAACCACAATATTAGGGCAACCTAACCAAAGCCCTAAACGGTTGCCGTTACACCAACCTCGGTAAGCGCTGTGTAATATAGAGTTAACCACAGGCAAAGGCAGTAATAACTTAATAAGGCCCAGTACAAATACTAGCGAGCCAAAAAGTATCATGTTAGAAAACAATACGCAGCCTACAATTAAGCCGTTAAGCCAATTTGGTAACCACTTTTTTAGCATAACTGTAAGCTCATATTTTTACCTTTTACTTATGGGTTTTTTCGAGCGATTGCAGTGTTTGCTCTTTGTTTTCCCATAAGCGATTTAACTCGCTTTGAAAGCGAACTCTAAATTCAGAATCACCTGTGTAGTCACCAATAAGCTCTTCGCTTACCGGCCTTACTTCCACGTGTACGTTGATATTTTTTACCTTACCACCAGCAAAATCCATAAAAGTAGGAATACCATCTGGGTACTGAATGGTAACGTTAACCACTTTAGTAATTTGCTCGCCCATTGCTTGCATTACAAAAGCAATACCGCCCGCTTTTGGTTTTAATAAATGTGGGAACGGGCTATTTTGGCGCTCATGCTTTTGCGTAGTAAAACGAGTGCCTTCTACAAAGTTAACCACACTTACTGGCATCTCTTTAAATTTTTCGCAGGCTTTACGTGTGGTTTCTAAATCTTTGCCACGCAGCTTTGGATTCTTTTTTAATTGGCTTTTACTCGTGCGAGTCATAAACGGAAAATCAAGCGCCCACCAACATAAACCTAAAATAGGCACGTAAATAAGCTCTTTTTTCAAAAAGAAGTTTAAAAATGGAATTTTTCGATTAAACACACGTTGTAATACTAAAATATCGACCCAGCTTTGGTGATTTGCAATTACTAGGTACCAATCTTTTAGTTTAAGGTCTTCAAGGCCAGTTACATTAAGTTTAGTTGGCGTAAATAACGCTTGATTTAAGCTATTAAAGGTAACCCAAATAGTTGCAAATTGCTTAGCTGCCCAGCTCATAAGCTTTTGTAGAGGCTTAATAGGGATAAGCTTTATAAGCCCACAAACAAAAATAGGCACAAACCAAAAAAGTGTGTTTATTGTGTAAAAAACAATACTAAATACACTGCGAATAACTGACATTACTTCCATTCCTTTAAACATTGCGCAGCCACTAATACTGCGCTTTCAGTTGCTTACAAATTAATCTTCAAAATAGGTATAGCCTTCAAGGCCTGCATTAAGCTCAGCTAAATAACCTTCTTTACACTGCGTCGATACATCAAGTTTATTAACTTGGTACGCAAAGTTGTCAGCTAAAATGGCGCTATCATAGTCAACAAACTTTAATACATCCTTAACGCTATCACCTTTTATAGCATTGGTTAACACGTAGCCATCGTCGTTAAGCTCCACGTGCACCGAATCAGTGTCACCAAATAGGTTATGTAAATCACCTAAAATCTCTTGATACGCGCCTACCATAAACATAGCAATGTGGTATTGCTCACCGTGTTTATATTCTGGTATTGGTAGGCTGGTTTCGATACCAGCGCCTTCAACGTATTCACGGATTTGCCCGTCAGAATCGCAGGTAATATCTTGAATAATCGCGCGCTGAGTCAGTGGCTGAGTTAAGTTTTCGATTGGCATAACAGGAAACAACTGCTGAATACCCCATACATCAGGCAACGACTGAAATAATGAAAAGTTAACAAAGAGTTTATCAGCAAGCTTTTCGTTTAAATCGTCGAGTACTTCACGGTGCGCGCGCGCATTATTACTAAGCGATGCACGTACACGATGTAAAATAGTAAAGTAAAGCTGCTCTATTTTCGCCCACTCTAGCATGCTTACTAAGCCATGCACGTACTGATCGTGCGCTTCGCTAAATAAGTGCATAGCGTCGTGATAAATCTCTAATGCCATACGCGGGTTTAAACGCTGTAAACACTGCCACATTTCATCAAGCACTAATGCGCTATTTTCAAGCGGTGGCTCTGGATTTAAATGATTAGGCGCTTTTTCTACGTCAATTACATCGGTAATTAATACCGCATGGTGAGCAGTTAAAGCACGCCCCGACTCGGTGATAATGGCCGGATGCGTAAGGTTATGCTGATCGCACACTTCTGCAAATGCATTCACTACATTACGCGCGTACTCTTCTACGGTGTAGTTCATTGAACACGCACTACGTGAGCCAGAGCCTTCGTAATCAACGCCCAAACCGCCGCCCACATCAACGGTATTTAACGGTACGTTTAACTGTGTAAGCTCAGCAAAGTGGCGTGCACATTCACGTAAAGCACGGTGAATATCACGAATGTTGGCAATTTGAGAACCAATATGAAAATGCACCATTTGCATTAAGTGCAGCTTATTATGCTTTTTAAGCACTTCAACAGCACTTAGTACTTGGCCTGCTGTTAAACCAAACTTGCCTTTTTCGCCGCCCGTGTTTTGCCACTTGCCTTTGCCTACTGAGTTTAGGCGAATGCGAATACCAATAGCCGGTTCAATGCCTAGGTTGTCTATTTCTTCAAGTAGTGTGGTCAGTTCTGAAAGCTTCTCTACCACAATTTTTACGCTGTGGCCCATTGCTTGACCAATACACGCTAGGCGTAAAAACTCACTGTCTTTATAGCCGTTACACACTATTGTGATTGGCTCTTTTGCTACACCCAAAATAGCCATAAGTTCTGGCTTTGAGCCTGCTTCTAGGCCAACAAGCCCGCTTGGATGCGCTAATAGTTTACTTACTACAGAGCGTTGCTGATTTACCTTAATTGGGTAAACACAGGTGTATTTTCCGTTATATTCACGATTTGCTCGCGCTTGCGTAAACGCGTTAGTAAGGGTGTCTACACGATTTTTTAAAATATCGGTAAAGCGCACTAAAACCGGCAACGTTAAACCTTGTTGTTTAAACTGCTCTGTTAATTGCGTTAAAGAAATGGCCGGTTTTGTTTGGTCGCCATCTGGGTAAGCCACCAGTTCGCCTTGTGCGTTAATATCAAAATAACCATCACTCCAATGAGCAACGTTATAAGTGGCGCGTGCTGTTTCTAAACCCCAGGTCATGGCAACTCTTCTTTAGTCAATTAGGTATAAAGGCGCATTTTAATACGTCACTATCCACTAGGCTAACAAAAATTGAACTTTCACTCACTCCTAACTAACTTTATTCGTCAAATCAGTTAAAATGTCATTGAGCAAAACGCCAAGCACTGGCAGAATTGCCCCTTTTTCATACTCAACCTAAAAAGTGTAATAGTAACTATGGCAAATTTAGATCAAAGTAAGTGGTTTACTGAAATTAGCGACCGCGATGGCAGCGCATTTTCATTACGTATTAATAAAAAGTTAGATGAAAAACAGTCTCCTTTTCAAAAGGTAGAAATGTTTGAAACCACAGACTTTGGTAATTTAATGATCATCGACGGGTGTACTATGGTAACAACCCGCGAAAACTTCTTTTATCATGAGATGATCAGCCACCCTGCACTTTTAGCGCATCCAAACCCTAAAAACGTCGTTATTATTGGCGGCGGCGACTGCGGTACTTTACGCGAAGTATTAAAACACCCAGGCGTAGAAACTGTAACGCAAATAGATATCGACGAAGTAGTAACGCAAATGTCGTTAAAATACTTCCCAGAGCTTTGTGAATCTAATAACGACGCCCGTGCAACTGTTATGTTTGACGACGGTATTAAATACATGCGCGAAGCCGCTGGCGAATCTATCGACGTAGTCATTGTTGATGGCACAGATCCGGTAGGTCCAGGTGAGGGTTTATTTAACCATGCGTTTTACACAAGCTGTTTAGATGCACTGCGCCCAGGTGGTATTTTAGTACAACAAAGTGAATCGCCACTTATGCACATGCCATTATTAGTTGAAATGCGCGAAGCAATGCTAAGCGTAGGCTTTAACGATTTACAAACACTGCCATTCCCACAACCAATTTACCCAAGCGGTTTATGGTCAGTAACACTTGCGCGTAAATCACAAGCATTTGACGGTTTTAGAGAAGATGCAGCTGCAAATATTGCGCAGCATAGCGAATACTACAACAACGGTATTCACCATGGTGCACTCGCTACACCTAACTACATGAAACGCGCATTCGATAAAAAATAATACCAACCTGCTTATATATAG
>NZ_PJAV01000133.1:0-39834 GCF_002836695.1 Pseudoalteromonas sp. 78C3 | reverse complement strand
TATATGCACGATGTTATTAAGAGTATCAATCTCTTAGCTATGTCATTTACTACTTAGATAGGGAAGTGCAGTGTTATTAGAATAAAACCACAAATTAATACCCTCATTTTACACTTCATTTTTATATCAATATATTTACACTTTGTTACAAAAGCAAACCCATAATCGCTCCATATTCCTTGTTGTACTTTTAATTAGTCTTTAAACTCATCGAGTTAATTTAAATATGGACTAAAAGATGAAACTCACAAAAATTGCACTCGCTGTTTTACTTGCATCAGGGTTAGCTGCATGTAATAGCTCAACTCAAGCTATTGATAAAAATATTGTTACAGAAACATCAATTCCTGGCGTTACACTTATTGAATCAGTGAAATCTAATGCAGGTGAAATCAACATACCGTATAAAAAATATAAACTAGATAACGGTTTAACTGTAATTGTGCATGAGGATCATTCAGATCCCTTAGTACACGTTGATGTAACATACCACGTTGGTTCTGCTCGCGAAGAGTTGGGTAAGTCAGGCTTTGCTCACTTTTTTGAGCATATGATGTTTCAAGGTTCAGAGAATGTTGCTGATGAGGAACATTTTAAAATAATATCTGAAGCAGGCGGTACTTTAAATGGTACAACTAACTCAGATAGAACAAATTATTTTGAAACAGTACCTGTAAATCAATTAGAAAAAATGTTGTGGCTAGAAGCTGATCGAATGGGCTTTTTACTCGATGCTGTAACCCAAGAAAAATTTGAAGTACAACGCGAAACAGTAAAAAATGAGCGCGGCCAACGTGTTGATAATCGCCCTTATGGTCGTTTAGGTGAACGTGTTGCTCAAGCGATGTATCCAGATGGTCATCCATATTCATGGCCAGTAATTGGTTTTATGGACGATCTTAATCGCGTAAATGTAAATGATTTAAAAGCATTCTTTTTAAAGTGGTATGGTCCTAATAATGCAACGCTTACTATTGGTGGCGATATCAACGCTAATGAAATACTGCCATTAGTTACTAAATACTTTGCACCAATTCCAAAAGGCCCTGAAATCCCTACAGTAGAAAAAACAGCGGTAACACTCAATGCTGACAGATATATTTCAATGGAAGATAAGGTACATTTACCTTTATTAAGTATGAGTTTCCCAACTACTTACGCTCGCTCTGAAGATGAAGCACCTCTTGATATACTTGCTGAAATATTAGGTGGTGGTAATAATTCACTACTATACAAAAACTTAGTTAAAACTCAACTTGCTGTTCAAGCAAGTGCAAATCATCCATGCCAAGAGTTAGCGTGTTCAATTAGTCTTTATGCTTTACCAAATCCTACAGCAGGGAAAACGTTAGCTGATATGGAAAAAATCATTCGTGATTCATTTGTTGAATTTGAAGAGCGTGGCGTTACACAAGATGATTTAGATAAAGTAAAAGCTAAAATAGAATCGGGTGCAATTTTTGGTCTGCAAAGCGTATCAGGAAAAGTCTCTCAACTAGCCGCGTCAGAAACGTTTACAGGTAACCCAAACTCAGCTAAAGATGAGATTGCACGTTATAACAAAGTTACAAAAGCTGATGTTATGCGTGTTTTTAATCAATATATCAAAGGTAAATCTGCCGTTATTATGAGTGTTGTGCCAGAAGGGCAAACTCAACTTATAGCTGCACCAGACAACTTTACGCCTAAATCGCATGATTTTGGAGGTCCATCTACAACTTCAGCTGATGATTTAGTGGCACGAAGAGCTGTTGATACATTTGATCGAAGTGCTCACCCAGAGGCCGGCGCAAATCCTGCTGTTGATGTTCCTACTCTTTGGCAAACTAAGACCGAAAACGGTATTAAAATATTAGGTACTCAAAGTACAGAAACGCCAACTACCGCTATTTTCATTAAAGTTCCGGGTGGCCTGTACAGTGAGCAAGCTAGTAAAGTGGGTTTATCATCAATAACTGCATCGTTAATGAGCGAGTCAACGCAAAACTACACTACAGAGCAGATGAGTAACGCGCTTGAAAAACTAGGTAGCCAGGTAAGTATCTACTCAGATAAAACACATACAAATGTGTATGTTTCTAGCTTAACCAAAAATGTAGATGCAACGCTAAAGCTTGTCGAAGAAAAGTTATTTAAACCAGCATTTAATGCCGATGACTTTGAGCGTAATAAAAAGCAAATCATTCAAAATATTCAACATTCAATGAAGGATGCTGGGTATTTAGCATCTAATACATATAGTAAATTACTATATGGCAACAATATAGCTGCACTTCCAAGTACTGGAACGCTTAATAGTATAGAGGCTATTACACTTGCTGACGTTAAAGCTTTTTATAACGCAAACTTTAAACCGCAGGGCGCTCAAGTAATTATTGTTTCTGATTTAAAAGAGTCAACAATTGAACCAAAAGTTAAAGCTACACTTACAAATTGGAAAGGTAAATCGAGCTTAGTAGCGGTTGATTTCAGTGAACCTAAAGTAGAAACTAATGTAATTTATTTGGTTGATAAACCAGACGCTCCTCAATCAGAAATTCGAATAGGTAAACGCGATATGGTTGAAGATATTACAGGTGAGTTCTTTAAAGCTAACTTGATGAACTTTGCACTGGGTGGCACGTTTAACAGCCGTATCAATCTAAATTTACGAGAAGATAAAGGCTACACTTACGGTGCTCGCTCTCGTTTCTGGGGTGATAAAACATCAGGTGGCTTTACCGCTTCTGCAGCGGTGAGAGCCGACTCTACTGCAGCGTCTATTACAGAGTTTACTAATGAGCTTAATAACTATGCTCAAAACGGTGTCACTGACGAAGAGCTTATGTTTATGCGTAAGGCTATCAATCAAAAAGATGCGCTTAAATACGAAACGCCTAATGCAAAACTTGGCTTTTTAGCACAAATATTAGAGTTCGATTTAAAACCTAGCTTTGTAAAAGAAAGAAATGAGATTGTTAGCAATATTAGCAAAGAAGAAGTTAACGCCTTAGCTAAAAAACACTTAAATACTAAAGACATGATTTATTTAGTAGTGGGTGATGCTAAAACGCTTCGCCCAGAGCTCGAAAAATTAGGTATGAAGGTTGTTGACTACAGTCTTTAATATTTAAATAAATCATTGAAATTATAAAGCAGCTTTTTTAGCTGCTTTTTTTTGCCTAATTGTAGAGTGTTGAACTTTTTGTGAGAAGTAGATTACAAGGAGCAACTACAGCACCTTTCCTTAAGATATAAAATATAGTTTCGTAGCTTAAGCCTTCAAAGAAGATCACATTCCTAGCTCTTTTATTCAGTACTTATAAAGATTCGATTTGGTAGCATAAATTTAAACATCCAACTTTATTAGGAGGATTTATGGCAAGTGGATGGGCACGAGACGGTGCAATTCAAGATCAAATTGATGCGAGTGTTAACGACGCCGTACAATATGCAAGAAGCAATTTAATATCTGGCGCAAGTGCAGAGTTATGTGACGAGTGCGACGAGAAAATCCCACAAGCACGAAGGATCGCGTTACCAGGAGTGCGTTATTGTGTTACATGCCAAGCTGCGATAGAAGGTAATGATGCTAGCGCTAAATCGTTTAATAGACGTGGCAGTAAAGATAGTCAGTTGCGTTAAAAAGGTGCTGAAAAGCACCTTTTTATTTAATACCAACCTGCATAAATATTTGAACAATTTATAAAATTAAATCCGTCCATAGTTATACCAACCAGCATAAATCTTTGATCAATTTAACGAATTAAATTGCACTATAACGTCGTTAAAAATTTTTTATTTAGAACAACTAGATACAAAAATTTTTGCCTAGTTCTAGCGTAATTTTCTTAACGTTAAATAGACCCCATATATAAGCAGATTGGCATTAAGCAAATTGTTATAACTTGAATTAGTTGGTAGGTAATTTAAAATTTACTCATGTCATCTTTTTTCTGAATTAGCTCAATTGCATAGCCATCAGGGTCTTTTACAAAAGCAATTTCAGTAGTGCCGCCTTTTACTGGTCCAGGTTCACGACTAACATTACCACCGGCTGCTCTAATATCAGCACAGGCCTTGTAAATATCATCAAACTCAATGGCAATATGACCATATCCATTACCCAGGTCGTAGCTATCTTCGTCCCAGTTATAAGTTAACTCTAATACTGTATTATCTGCTTCCTCGCCATATCCAATAAAAGCAAGAGTGTATCTGTATTCACTGTTATCAGCTCTGCGTAATTCTTTCATACCTAATACTTCAGTATAAAAAGCAATTGATTTGTCTAAATCCGCAACACGCAGCATAGTATGTAATAAACGCATTATTCAGTTCCTTTAGTGATTTTTCAAAGTTCAGTATATTTTTAACTAAGCGCTATTATTAGGCGCATTTTGTGGTTTTTATATGTATTAGCCATATATGTAGGCGTTACGTACAAATCACAACCTCAATACCATTTAGAGTTGGAAGCTGTTCACGTATGGTCTTTATAATTTTACCAATAACATCAACTGTAAATTACCAATTAATGAACTATTTTATTGAATTTTGCATATTTAAATAAAGAACACTCAATTATTGGTCAACCTATTAGTATAAAAAAAGTTACTGATTGTTCAACAAAAATTAACCTATGTCTGATTGGGTTTGTTATGTCTAACTATTTGTTTTTAATTGATATTAAATTTATTTGTATGTAATTTGTAAAAATACGGGATTTACTTGGTTAACTTATTGGTTGACAAAAAAGGCGTATGGTAATACAGTTTTTGCATACCAATTGGTAAGTTGCTTGGTTTGAGTGAATACAATGTATTGGTAATTAATCAGAGTTACGTTTTGCACAGGTTAATTTATAAATAACTCAAGCTTAAAGTTACTCTACAAATTGAAACAAAGACACAGCGTATTTTAAAGTAGATTTTACTTGTTCTTATAAAAGTATGCGCCACATATTTAGGAGTTATTCATGTCAAAACCAGTCATCGGTTTCATCGGCTTAGGCTTAATGGGCGGCAACATGGCCGAAAATTTACAAAACAAAGGCTATGAGCTAATTGTTATGGACCTTAGCAAAGATGCGGTTGCAGCATGTGTCGCTAGAGGCGCAAAAACAGCAAGCACTGCTAAAGAGCTAGCTGAAGGTTCAGATATTGTTATGTTTTGTCTTACAACTTCTGCCGTTGTAGAAAAAATCATTTATGCAGAAGACGGTATCCTAGCGGGTATTAAAGAAGGTGCAGTACTAGTTGATTTTGGTACTTCTATTCCATCATCTACTAAAAAAATTGGTGCTGATTTAGCAGCTAAAGGCGCAGGCATGATTGATGCTCCTCTTGGTCGTACACCAGCACATGCTAAAGACGGCCTTTTAAACATCATGGCTGCAGGCGATATTGATACATTCAATAAAGTTAAACCAGTACTAGAAGATCAAGGTGAAAACGTTTTCCATCTTGGCGAGCTAGGTGCAGGTCATACAACTAAGCTTATCAACAACTTCATGGGCATGACTACAGTATGTGCTATGTCACAAGCATTTGCAGTTGCAGAGCTTGCCGGTGTTGACCGTCAACAACTTTTTGACATTATGTCGACTGGTCCATCTAACTCACCGTTTATGCAATTTTGTAAAAACTATGCAGTTGATAATGTTAGCGACCTTGGTTTCTCGATTGCTAATGCAAACAAAGATTTAGGCTACTTCCTACAAATGGTAGAAGACCTAGGTACTGAATCAAAAATCGCTGAAGGTTCATCAGCTAACCTACAAGCAGCGTTTGACGCTGGTATGGGTCAAGGTAACGTTCCTGAAATTTTTGATTATTTCAAAAAGCTAGAAAAGTAATACTTCTCGACCTTATTGAGCGCTTTAAGCTTTTAGCTTAAGGCGCTTTAACACACATGACACCAATTGACTAAAGTCTTTGTGCAATGTCAGCTTTTTTAAATTCTGATGAAGCACTACTTTCAGTCACAACGAAAAAGAGTTAACTATGCGTTTGATTAACACAATAAAGCTTAGTCTAGTTCTCATCGGTTGCATATCCACACAAATAGCGGCCAAAGATTATTTTGTAGAAAGTAAACAAGCTTTTAATGATATCGCAGCTAATCTAGTTGCTGGCGACAAAGTAGTACTTAAAAATGGTACTTGGTCTGACTTCGAAATCCTACTTGAAGGCCAAGGTACAAAAAACTCTCCTATTTTATTGACCGCTGAAACTAACGGTAAAGTAATTTTATCGGGTCAATCGAACCTAAGACTTGCAGGTAAATACCTTGAAGCCTCAGGTTTAGTATTTAAAGACGGCTACACACCGAGCTCAGCTGTAATAGAGTTTCGTAAAAATAAAAATGAATTAGCCTACAATTCACGAGTTACTCAAACAGTAATCGATAATTACAGTAATCCAGACAAACGAGAGTCTGATTATTGGGTTGCATTATATGGACAACATAACCGCTTTGATCATAGCCATTTAGTTGGCAAACGAAATAAAGGTGTGACAGTTGCTGTTCGTTTAAACACTCAAGCAAGTCAGGAAAACTATCACCGCATAGACAACAACTATTTTGGCTACCGTCCAACTTTTGGTTCAAACGGTGGTGAAACCCTGCGTATTGGCACCAGCCATTACTCATTAACTGATTCGCATACATTGGTAGAAAATAACTATTTTGAACGCACCAATGGTGAAGTAGAAATTGTGTCGGTTAAGTCAGGTAAAAACATCCTTCGTAATAACGTATTTTATGAAGCGCGCGGTACATTAACGCTGCGCCATGGTAACGGTAACCTTATAGAAGAAAATATTTTTATTGGTAATGGTGTTGACCACACAGGTGGTATTCGCGTTATCAATAAAGACCAAATTGTAAGAAATAACTACCTACAAGGTCTAACAGGGTATCGTTTTGGCAGTGGTTTTACTGTGATGAACGGCGTACCAAATTCATCTATAAATCGTTATCACCAAGTTGAAAATGCGACAATTGAAAACAACACATTTATAAATGTGCGTCATATTCAACTTGCCGCTGGTAGCGATGCTGAGCGTAGCGCTGCACCTAAAGATAGCGTAATGAAAAACAACTTAATCATAAATCAAGATGGTGAACAGCCATTTACAACATTTGATGATGTAAGCGGGCTGGTACTAAGTAACAACATTGCTGATACAAAAGTACTTTCTGAGCTAACGTACGGTGTAAAAAAAGAAAAAATCACGCTTAAAAAAGCAAGTAATGGTCTACTTTACCCAACATCTAAAAGTTTAAATGTAGGTGCAAAGCGCGATTTAAAAGTACTTAAAAAAGAAGATACCGGTGTTAGCTGGTATGCAAAAGTACCTGCTTTAGTTGATTTTGATTCTGGTAAGACACATTCTGTTAAAGCTGATGTAAGTGCATTACTAGACGCTATTGATAATGCCGAGTCGGGCGATGTTCTAGAACTAGCGCCTGGCCAGTATGATGTTTCTAAACTGGTTAAAATTGATAAAACGTTGACAATTAAAGCAAAGCAGAACACAAAGTCTAAACTTACTTTTCAACGCTCTACCTTGTTTGAAATACATGATGGCGGCAGCTTAAAACTAGATGGTTTATCTATTTCAGGTGAAAACGCGCCAGATGCAATAGGTAACAGCATTGTTCGTACGCAAAAATGGGGTATGGTTGATAATTACCGCTTTGTAATGACCAACTCAGAGTTAAATGCTTTAGATATTAATCATTCATTTCATTTCTTTATCACTGGTAAAGGTGCAATGGCTGACGAAATTATTATTACAGGTAATACCTTTAATACAGTAACAGGTGACATTTTACGTCTAAATACTGAAATTGAAGACTTAGGTGTTTATAACGCGGAATACGTTATTATAAATAATAATACATTTAATGATGTGCAAGGTGGTGTACTTAAGCTTTACCGTGGTGGTACTGATGAAAGTACATTTGGCCCTCATTTTGAAATGACAAATAACACGCTTAATAACGTTGGCCTTGGTAAGCGTAACAAAGAGCAAGCGAGCATTTATGTTCACGGTGTTCAGGTTACTAATATCAAAGATAATAAATTTGTTAAATCTGCTCCTATTGTTGTAGAGCACACAGTAGGCGAGCCTAAAACTGAAATCTCAGACAATACATTTGATGCAACCAAAGCACCAAGTGTTAAAGAGTTAAGAGTTAAAGGCCCACATACAGCAGTATTAAAAAATAACAACATTTTAAATAAGGCAGGGTAAATACTATGTACTTATTAAAATGCCAAACAGGTTTTAAAATAGCGGCTGTAGCAGCACTTACATTACTTACATCATTGGGTGCTCATGCAGCGCACCCAAACTTAGTAATTACTACTGATGACGTAAGTCATATGCGCCAAGCAATAGGCAGCGAAGGTAAATTTTCTACTGCGTTTGAGCTATTAAAAGCGCAAGTAGACGAACAAATAGCTCAACCAATTGCGGTACCTGTACCAAAAGATGGTGGTGGTGGTTATACACATGAACGCCACAAAAAAAATTATCAGCTTATGTATAACGCAGGCATCATTTATCAACTAAGCCAAGATGATAAATATGCAAATTACGTGCGTGATATGTTGCTTGAGTATGCAAAATTATACCCAACGCTTGGTCTGCATCCAAAACGTAAAATGGACTCGCAAAATCCAGGTAAGTTTTTTTGGCAAAGCCTAAATGAAGCAATGTGGCTTGTGTACACAATACAAGCTTATGATCTAATTCATGACTCGTTAAATGCCGATAACATTAAAACAATCGAGGATGACTTACTACGTCCTGTTTCGTTGTTCACATCAGTAGGCCAACCCTCTACATTTAATAAAGTACATAACCATGGAACATGGGCAACAGCGGGTGTTGGCATGGCAGGGTATGTATTAGGTGAACCTGAGTGGGTAGAAAAATCATTATACGATTTAGAAAAGTCGGGTAAAGGTGGCTTTATTAAGCAGCTAGAAATGCTGTTTTCACCACAAGGTTACTATAACGAAGGTCCTTACTATCAACGCTTTGCACTATTACCCTTTGTAACGTTTGCTAAAGCGATTGAAAACAACGAACCACAACGAAAAATCTTTGAATATCGTGATGGCATATTATTAAAAGCGATTGATACGACGATTCAACTTAGCTACAACGGTTTGTTTTTTCCAATTAACGATGCAATAAAAAGTAAAGGTATCGATACTATTGAGTTAGTTAATGGTGTAACTGCAGCGTATGGATTAACTAACGACGCAGGCTACCTTGATATTGCTAAGCAACAAGACCAAATAATTCTCTCTGGTGATGGACTAAAAGTAGCTCAAGCACTTGATAACAACATGGCAAAACCTTATTCGTTTAAATCTGTTGCCTTCGGCGATGGTAATGACGGTAAACAAGGTGCTCTAGTTGTAATGAGAACGCAGGTAGGTGGCGATCAAGCTCTACTATTTAAACCTGCTGCACAAGGCTTAGGTCACGGTCATTTTGATAAACTAACATGGCAGTTTTACGACCACGGTAATGAAATTGTATCTGATTATGGCGCAGCACGTTTTTTAAATGTAGAAGCTAAATACGGCGGTCGTTATTTACCTGAAAACGAAACTTACGCTAAACACACTGTTGCGCACAATACGGTAGTGGTTGACGAAACAACGCATTTTAATGCAAATGTTGAAGTAGGAAATAGTAATTACCCTACACTTAACTTTTTCGAAACGAATGAATACGGCACGGTTTCAAGCGGCGAAATAAGCACAGCTTATAAAGGCGTTGATCTTGAGCGTACGCTTGCACTTATTAACTTACCTGAACTACAAAGTACAGTTGCACTTGATATATTTGATGTTGCAGCAAATAAAGCACATCAGCTTGATTTGCCTTTGCATTATAAAGGTCAGCTTATAGATACCAGCTTTGAGCTAAAAGCGAATGCAACACAACTGTCTGCATTAGGTACTAAAAATGGCTACCAGCATCTATGGCTTAAAGCTCAAGCGCAACCTCAAAGTGGTTTAGCTAAAGTAACGTGGTTAAACGAAAATGGTCGCTTTTATACGCAAACGAGTTTGGTGAAAGGTGATGAGTCTTTCTTGTTTACTCAAATAGGCGCAAACGACCCTGATTTTAACTTACGCAACGAAAACGGTTTTATTCGTCGTGTTGAGGGTCAAAAGCATCATAAATTTATATCTGTATTAGAGCCTCACGGTGAATACAATCCAAGTAAAGAATATACGTTAGAAGCTGTTAGTAGAGTTACAAAGCTTGAATATAGTCAGCAGGGCGATTTAACACTTGTTGAACTTGATATTAAAGGCAAGTCATATTTAGTGGCTATTAATAAAGCACCAACCTCAGCTAAAAATACATTCAATTATCAAAATAAAGAGTTCACTTTAAATGGCCGATTAGGCGTTTATATGATGAACAATAATCAGGAGTAAATAGGATGCAAAAGCAAAGCGCAAACTTTTCATTTGGCAACGAGACTGAAATTGAAGATTTAGGAAATGGTCTAAAACGTCAAATGCTAGGTTACAACGAAGAGCTAATGGCTGTTAAAATTTGGTTTGAGAAAGGGGCTATTGGCTATAACCATGCTCACAGACATTCTCAAGTAACGTATGTTGTTGAAGGTGAATTTCACTTTAACATTGATGGCGTAACTAAAATCTTAAAACCGGGTGATAGCTGCTTAATCCCACCATTTGCTGATCATGGAGCTACCTGCCCAACAGGCGGAATCCTGATTGATACCTTTAGCCCAGCGCGTGAAGACTTTCTTGAGGATTAATTATGCAACTTAAAGGCTTACGTTGGTGGGTTATAGCGCTAATTGCGCTAGCTACCATTATTAACTATATCGACCGTCAAGCACTTAGCGTGCTTTGGCCTGATATTGTTGAAGATTTATTCCCTGATGAATCAGCATTAGAACGCAAACAAATATACGCTAATATTTCAATTGTGTTTGTATTTGCTTATGCATTTGGTCAGGCCATATTTGGTAAAATATTTGACTGGGTGGGAACACGCTTCGGTTTTGTTTTATCGATAGGTGTTTGGTCTATTGCAACCGTTGCCCATGCATTTGCACAAGGTGTACTTAGCCTTAGTATTTTTCGCGCAATCTTAGGTGTAGCCGAAGCTGGTAACTGGCCGGGCGCAGCTAAAGGTAATGCTGAATGGTTTCCTACTAAAGAGCGCGCCTTAGCACAGGGTATTTTTAACTCTGGCGCTGCTATCGGCGGTATTATTGCGATTCCTTTAATTGCATACTTAACTATCTACTTTAGCTGGCAAATGGTGTTTGTTTTTGTTGGTGTATTAGGTTTTCTTTGGTTAGTGCCTTGGTTAATTTTAGTTAAAGCGCCGCCTAGCTCTCACCCTTGGCTTACTGCCGAAGAACGTGAATATATCTTAACAGGTCAAAGACGTGTTGATGATAATGGCGATGTGACTGGCGAAGATGAAGAAGAATATAACCCGTCTACTGCTGAGTTACTCTCTCGCAAACAAAGCTGGGGTGTAATTATTGCCTCTGCTGCGATTGACCCTATTTGGTGGTTATTTGTTTTTTGGATACCTATTTACCTAAACGAAGTATACGGCATGGATGTTAAGTCTATTGGTATATACGGTTGGGTTCCTTATGTTGGCGCTATGTTTGGTGCATGGTTTGGTGGCTTACTGGCACAAAATCGACTTAAAGCCGGATGGAACACTGATAAAACACGTAAGTTAACTATTACGCTAGGCTGTTTAATTATGCTACCTGCGTTACTTGCAATGGCAAATCCAGGCGGACCAACGACAGCGGTACTAATTATGGCTGTTATTTTATTTGGTTTTCAAACTGCAATTGGTAATGTGCAAACACTACCAAGTGATTTGTTAGGCAAAAAAGCTGTAGGTACATTATCAGGTTTCTCTGGTATGGCGGCAAAACTTGGTGCTGTAGGCCTTACATCGCTTGTGCCTATTCTTACTGCTGATGGTAACTATACACCAGCATTTGTTATTGGTGCTTCTTTAGCCATTATAGCAATGGCCGCTGTTTGGATTTTAATTCCAAAAATAGAACCTCTTAAAAAGCCTCAATAATCTAGATAATAACTGCTATGCCAACATGTTTTGTATAAGCGCATAGCAGTTAACTACATAGGGTAACTTCCAAGATGAAAAATATTTACTTTATCGGTGAATGCATGGTCGAGCTTAGGGCTATGAGCGCGGCAACACTACACCAATCATTTGCAGGCGATGTTTATAATTCTGCAGTGTATTTAAAGCGTTGCTTCCCACAGGTTACTACTTCGGTTGTTACGGCTTTAGGTCAAGATAATTTAAGTAAAAAAATGCTAGAACGCTTTGAAAGTGAACAAATAAATACACAACTCGTATTTGCTCACGATACCAAAGTACCTGGCATGTATTACATAGAAACCGATGAGCATGGTGAGCGTAGCTTTATTTATTGGCGTAATGATTCTGCAGCTAAAAAGGTTGTTGATTTTTTAGATGCTGATGCACTCGAGCAGCTTAGCCAAGGTGATATGTTTTTCTTTTCAGGAATTTCATTAGCAATAATTGAAGAAAGTGCACGTGAGCATTTTTGGAAAGTTGTAGAGCAGCTCAAAGATGCTGGGGTTAAAATAGTTTTTGATCCTAACTACAGAGCGCGTTTGTGGAATAGTGTAGAGGAAACTAAAGAGCAATATCATTTAGCCTTTACGCTTGCAGATATTACCCTACCTGGCGTTGAAGATTTAACAACACTTTATGACGTTCATAGCGTAGAAGCGGTTGTTGAATATTTAAAACCTTACCAAATTGAAGAAATTGTTGTTAAAAATGGCCCTGAATCGGTAGTGACAAAAGAGGGCAATATTCTTCAAAGCCACACTATAATACCGGTAACAAATGTTGTAGATACGACATCCGCAGGCGATGCTTTTAACGGTGTTTACTTAGGTGCTCGTTTATCTGATAAACCAATTTCGAGTGCTGTACAACTTGCTGCAAAAGCCGCCGGTGCGGTTATACAACAGCCAGGCGCTATTGCTCCAAAAGATATATTTCAGCTAGCAATGGTTGAAGCTGGTACCTGATACCAATTTTATTAAAAACATGATCACCTTAGCGTATTAAATAACTCACTAACTACGTTAAAAATTATTTATATAGAACAACTATGTATCATAATTTTAGCCTTGTTATTGAGCTATTTTCTTGTCGCTATAATAGCTCATTAATTTAATGCAATTGGTATAACAAAATAATTAAACATTAAAGGCCGCCATACCTCGGCCGCATTACTTTTTATAAAGGAACAACGTTATGACTCGCTTTTCTGAACTTATGTCAGGACAAACACTGCTACCTATAATTCAAGCTGATACGCCAGAGCAAGGTGTTCAAATAGCGAAAGCTATGGCTAACGCTGGCCTTACTTTAGTTGAAGTAGTACTAAGAACAGAGGCTTCTTTAGAAGCATTAAAAGCTATTAAGGCACAAGTGCCAGAGCTAAAAGTCGGTGCGGGTACAGTCATAAATACTGACATTTTAGAGCAAGCACTTGAAGCGGGTTCTGACTTTATTGTAACGCCAGCGGTTTCTCCTGCGCTACTTACTGCTCTTGCTAAATGTAATGTGCCGGTACTTCCTGGTGTATCAAACACAGGTGATATTTTAATGGCACTTGAATATGGCTTTGAAGAGCAAAAATTATTCCCGGCTTCGCTTGCCGGAGGAGCACCTTTTGTATCAGCTGTGTCGTCAGTATTTAGAGCAGTCAGCTTTTGCCCTACAGGCGGCGTTAGCGAAAGTAACAAAATGGACTATCTTTCTTTAAATAATGTATTCGCCGTTGGCGGTACTTGGATAGCGAAAAAAGAGTGGGTTGAACAAGAAAATTGGCAAGCAATTACTGATTCTTGTATCCAGGCTTTAAAATAGAAAGGATTTCATAAATGAATTATTTAGCCCCAACAATACTGCCAGGCGTAATCGTTGGCGATGAAGTAAGTGCTGTGTATGAACATGCGCGTACTAATCAATATGCGTTGCCAGCGGTAAATGTTGTTAGTACAACATCTATAAATGCGACGCTAGAAGCTGCTAAAAAGAAAAACTCGCCCGTTATTATTCAGCTTTCTAATGGTGGAGCTCAATTTTTTTGTGGTAAAAGCTTATCTTTACCGGAGCAACAATCAGCAGTGCTTGGGGCGGTAAGTGCTGCAAGATATGTACATTCAGTGGCAGCACATTATGAAGTAGCAGTGATGCTTCATACTGATCACGCAGCTAAAAAGCTACTACCTTGGATTGATGGTTTGCTTGATGAAGGTGAAAGACACTTTGAACTGACTGGCAAACCACTGTTTAGCTCGCATATGATTGATTTGTCAGAAGAGCCTTTAGAAGAAAATATCGAAATTTGTGAACGTTACTTAACGCGTATGGCAAAAATAGGTATGACGCTTGAAATTGAGCTTGGCTGCACGGGCGGCGAAGAAGACGGTGTTGATAACTCACACCTAGACAGCTCTTCTTTATACACTCAGCCTGAAGATGTTGCATTTGCTTACGAACGTTTAAGTCGTATTAGCCCTAACTTTATAATTGCAGCGTCTTTTGGCAATGTTCACGGTGTATATAAGCCGGGTAACGTTGTTCTTACACCAACTATTTTAAAAGATTCACAAGCTTACGTATCAGAAAAATTTAATCTACCAAGCAACTCAATTAACTTTGTGTTTCATGGTGGTAGTGGTTCTGAGTACGATAAAATTGCAGAGTCTTTAACCTATGGTGTAGTTAAAATGAATATTGATACCGATACGCAGTGGGCGTGTTGGACAGGTATTTTAGACTACTACAAAGGTAACCAAGCATACCTACAAGAGCAAATTGGTAACCCTGATGGGGATGATAAGCCAAACAAAAAATATTATGACCCTCGCGTATGGTTGCGTCATTCAGAGCAAAGTATGGTTGCAAGACTAGAGCAATGCTTTGACGATCTAAATTGTGTAAATAGGTATAGCGCATGAAAAGACTAAATACAGTATTAAAAGAAGACGGTGTAGATACCGATCTTATTTTACTTATTCGCACAATTTTAGCGACCAGTAAAGAAATTGCTTTTCGAGTAAGCCAAGGTGAATTAGCCGGTGTTTTAGGTTCAACATTGAATGAAAACATCCAAGGTGAAGTTCAGAAAAAGCTAGATGTAATCGCAAACCAACTACTTAAAGACATCCTACTTGACGACAGCAGCGTACGATCAGTTGCATCAGAGGAAGAAGATCATGCGGTAGGTGGCCACCCTGAAGGTAAGTTTATTGTTGCTTTTGACCCACTAGATGGCTCTTCTAATATTGATGTTAATGGGCAAATAGGCACTATATTTACTATTTACTTAGCCCGTGATGATGTTGCCTTCGACAGCGACGAGCAATTTAGTCAGCCTGGTGTAAATCAAGTATGTGCAGGCTATGTGTTATACGGCCCTTCATCATTACTTGTAATGAGTACTGGCGGTCCAACGCGTTGTTATACATTAGACTCAACGCATGGCGGTTATCTACTGACAAATAAGCAGTTAAGTGTGCCAGAGCAGAGTCGTGAATTTGCCGTTAATATGGCTAACTACCGTTATTGGGACGAACCGACACAAGTGTATTTTGATAAATTGCTTTACACCTGTGAAAGCTTTGAAAAAAGCTCAATGCGTTGGAATGCAGCGATGGTAGGCGACGTTCATCGTATATTATGCCGAGGCGGGTTATTTTTGTATCCGCAAGATAAACGCAGTGGTAACGATAACGGAAAAATAAGACTGCTTTATGAGGCAAACCCGTTGGCACTTTTAGTTGAAAACGCAGGTGGTAAAGCAACCTCTAGAGGAACGCGTATTTTAGATATTGCGCCAACTAGCTTGCATCAACGTGTGCCTGTTGCTTTGGGCTCAAATGAGCCTGTAGAGTTTTATAATAACGCTATTTTATAAACCAGTACTTAATAAAAAAGGGGCAAAAAATAGCCCCTTTCTTTACCCTTATTTTTCATTCTCTCTGTAAATAATCCTTTTTATACAAACTCACTTCATTTCTTAATTTTTTTATAGTCTTCAAATAAGAATACTTCATATATATTAAATAAATCTGATTTACTTAACCCCATGTAAAACCAATTTTTTACTCTAAGGTTATGTATTTTCGCAGTAATTGTGCACGATTGAATTCAATTTTTGACCTGGGATAACAGTGCAGGGTTAACTTTATGTTTATTTATTGTTATTTAATTAGGTGGGTATAGTGGAAAAAGTTATTTTATTATGGTTATATTACCAAGTTGGTTAACAATTTATTTGCAATTTAAATGAATTTGGTAATAAACGCATGATTTATTTGGTAACACACACAATAGATAACCAAATATTAAAACCATAAATTTGGAGAATAGAGCCACCATGAAATTAAAACATTTTGCGCTATGCGCTATTGCAGCTGCAATAGTTGGTTGTGACACAAACTCAAACAACAATGACAACAACTTGGGCTCTATTGCTCTTAGTGGAACTGTTACAAGCGGACAAACATTAACAGCTGAAGTTAGTGACCCTGATGGTATCTCAGGTGACGTGACTTACTATTGGTATGCAGATGGTGAGGCAATTACAGGTGCAAATAGCGCTTCGTTTACACTGACTGACGATCAGATAGGGTTACCAATTACAGTTCAAGGGCTTTATACCGATGATGGCGGTATCAATGAATCGCATATTACAGCTCCAACCGCAGATGTTGCCGCAATCGCATTCCCTGCAAGTTTAACTATTACGGGCGACGCTCTAGTTGGTTCGCAACTAACAGCCAATGTAGCTGACGAAAATGGCTTTGATGGCGATACAGTAACTTATAAATGGTTTGCTGATGACATAGAGATTGCAGATGAAGCACTTTTAACGCTCACGTTAACAGACGCACAGTTTGGTACAGTTATAACAGTTAGTGCATCTTTTGAAGATAGCCGTGGGTTTAACGAGTCTGTGACTTCAACGGGTACAGAGGTTGTAGCACGAACAAACTCAGAAGGCGAAGTTACAATTAGTGGCACGCCAACCGTTGGTAATATATTAACAGCAGAAATTAATGATACCGACGGGGCAACAGGAGATATTACTTACCAATGGCTTGCTGACGCACAAGAGATAGATGGCGCAACACAAAGCACCTTTACAGTTGATGCATCACTTTTAGGTCAAAAGATAAGTGTTCAAGTTGCTTACACAGATGATAATGGATTTATCGAGGATAATACATCAGAGGAAACAATTGCTGTTTCTGCTGTTGCGGTTGACGAAGCCGGTAGCGTCGCCATTATGGGCGTAGCGCCTTATTTGACAAGTGGCGAGTTAACCGCTGAGATAACTGATAACAACGGTGTTGAAGAGGCAAACGTTACTTATACTTGGTCTGCTGATGGCGTTGAAGTAGCCGACAGTAATAGTAAAACATTTACACCTTCTGCTTACGCTGGCTCAATAATGTCGGTAAAAGCTACGTATACAGATAACGATGGTTTTGCGAGTGAGGTTACAAACTCACTTGATACATTAGTTTACACACAATTAGTTAGTAACCCTGAAGCACTCCTTGGTGCTTTAAGCGGCGGTTTAGCTGATGGTGATGTTATTGGCTTAAACACCGGTGTTTATGCTGATATGGACGCAGTTTTATTAACCAGTGCAGTAACGCTTCGCGCTGTAGAAGGTCAAACTCCTGTACTTAGCGGTGAAGTATGTGTGCATGTAGCTGCTGGAGTAGATGGCGCTGGATTAACAGGGCTTACCTTTAAGAATATAGATACTAAAGCGGGTGCATTTTGTGAAACCGAAGAAGGTGCTGTTATTTACTCAGAAGGGGATAACTTTACTTTTTCGCAAAACACGATGGATGGAGAAGAAGCTACACTCAATAACTCTGAATACCATTGGCTGATGATAAAAGGTCAAAGTGCGTTGGTTGAGCGAAATACATTCTCTAATCGAAATGTAGCAGAAAAAGGGTCTGTGATAAAAATATCATCATCAAGCTCTGATCACGTTATTCAATATAATTTATTTAGTGACAGTGATAATCCAAACTTTGGTCAATCAAGTTTATATTTAATCAATGCAGGTAGCACAACGGGTAGCGGTGCAGCTGATAACGCAAACTTTACTATTCAGTATAACCGCGTAGAAAACTTTGTAACAGGTCGTCGTTTAATGCGTGTACAAACTTCTGGTGCAACCATCAAAGGCAATACAATCGTGAATCCTAATGGTGGTATTTCACTAGAAGATGGTGGCTTCAACAGTGTTACAGATAACGTTATTATTCGAACTACCGATATTGCAAGCTCTGATGATCGCCCAGCGGGTATATTAATTACACCACTTGGTCACACCGTAAGTAACAACTACATTGCAGGTATTCGTTCTGGTAATAAAGAAGCGGGCGGTATTGTATTTACGGCAAATCCATTTTCGCAAGCTGACGGCGGTGTGCCAAACTCGGGTAACCAAGCTGTACTTGATGCGGCTGGCGACTTTACACTAAATGTAACAAATAATACAGTTTTGAATTCAAAGCAACCTATTGTATTTAGTACAGAAATAGGCTTTAAAGCACCAACAAGTGATTGTGATGAGTTAACCGCAGCGAATGCGCCGGTACTATACGGCCTAACCAAAAATGCGTTTGTTATAAACTTTAATGGAAATTTAATTGCAAACGGTTTAGGCGATCAAACAGACGCAGATACAATAAACAGCAGTGCTACAACTCAAGGCCTATTTTACCCAAATACACTTGATAGTGACCATGCTTTTGAATATGACTGTGACTTAATTAATCATGATAGCTCGCTGCTAAGTAACAACTTTGGTTATATGGATAGTCGAGTATCAGGCGATGCAAGCGGTGACTGGGTTGAAATTAGAAAACTAAATGGTAATGGCGCATTCGATACTGATGGTGCAATTGACCAAGACCCAGCAACTAACGGTAAAGAAGTGCTTGAGTACGTTACAGCAGCAAGTACGTTATTAGAAACTGACCCTGCAGGCCTTCAGGCAGAGGCAGGTGCTAAAGGTCTTCATTATATTCAATCATCTGAAGTAGGTGTTGGATCTACATGGAAAATACAAAACGATTAAGTAACCAATTAATCAGTTAACTTTTAAAAGCCCCAAATTTGGGGCTTTTTTATTATTTATTAATAATCACCACACTTTTCTCAACCTACATTACCCATTTATAAACTAGTTTAGAGCGGTTTATATTCTAGTAAAAAACCTGCCTGACCTACTGGTAATGCCGCTAAGTTAAAATTGGTATACCTTATGGTAATATTAAAACGTCAAATTGGTTGATCATCGTGCTGCCTTTAAGTATATTAACGTCAAAGGTCACATAAAATATACATCAGCATAACAAGCTAACACACTAAAATCACACAACAACAACCAGCGGAGAATTCAAATGTCGTTGAAGTCACGAGATAACAATAATTCTACAACAGGGCAGTTTGCAATGCGCCCAGTTGCAAAATGGGTAAGAACAGCGGTCATCGCAGGTATGGCAAGTTCTTGCGTATTTACAGCAAGCGCACAGGAAGATCAGGGAAAAGCGACAGAAGTTGAAGAAGACGTTGAAATAATTAGTGTTACAGGTACACGTAGAACGATTCAAGACCAAATAGCAATTAAACGTGAAGCAACAACGGTAGTTGATGGCCTGTCATCTGAAGATATTGGTGATTTACCAGCACTGTCTATCGGTGAAGCACTGGAATCAATTACAGGTGCTGCATCTCACCGTGAAAACGGTGGTGCAACAGAAATCACTATTCGTGGTCTTGGTCCATTTTTAAGTGCAACGCATATCAATGGTCGTGAAGCGACTAATGGTAGTGGTGACCGCTCAGTTAACTTTTCGCAGTTTCCGTCAGAACTTGTAAAAAAAGTAGCAATTTATAAAACGCAAGATGCGTCAATGATTGAAGGTGGTGTTGCAGGTGTTATTGCACTTGAAACTATAACTCCACTTGATTTTGGCAAGCAACGTGTATCAGCTGAAGTTAAATTAAACTACAACCCTGATGAAGGTAATGTAGATAACTCACTTCAAAGTGACGCGGGTTACCGTGGCACGTTTAGTTATGTTGACCAGTTTGAATTTGATAACGGCCAAGCCGTTGGTGTGTCTTTTGGCGTACAGCGCCAAGATATCAGCCAACCAGAAGCTGAATACAGAAGCTCTAGCCCATCAGGTTCTTCATTATGGGCGTGTTTAAACGATCCTAATAATACCAATGAAGGTTTTTATCGTAGCAGCGCAGGCGACTGTGAAGACCAAGTTAGTGGCAGTAGCAACCAAGGTTACGATACAGAAATTGATCCTGAAACAGGTAAAGCAGTAAGTGATGGTACTCCTTACGCTTGGACTGGCAGTAGCCGTAGTTACCGCCAAAACGAGACATCAGATGAACGTGATGCAATGTTTTTTGCACTGCAATACCAACCGTCAGCTGATTGGGATGTTAACTTTGACGCACAAATATCAGATAGAACACAACAAGAAGCACGCCACGATTTAATCTTTTTACAAAAACGTGCAACACCAGGCGTAACAGGTCCAACACTTGTTACTAATGATGTAGGCGGTATTTTGCACTGGGAAGGTGAAGAGCGCATTGAATCAGCGGGTGAGCAATTTTCTCGTGAAGAAAACTACCAAGGTTACGGCATAAATATAGAACATACAGTTACCGATAGATTAACTGTTGACTTAGATTTAGCGTATTCAAAAACTGAACGTGAAGAACTTCAAATATCTAACCGTGGTAGAACATCAGGTCGTAATTTCTTTTCTTGGGATATGGGCGATGAGATCCCTCATTTCACACTGACAGACTTTGACGTAACAGATATTTCAAACTTTACAGATAGCCTAAGAACACGACTTGACCGTGAAAATGTTCGTGAAAACGAAGTTATCTCAGCGCGACTAGATTTTGACTATACCTTAGATGGCAATGTTTTCACCAGTATTCAAGGTGGTATTAGAACATCTGAAATGACCTTCCTACAGTATGGTGGTAGCCAAGGTAACGGTTCAAGAAACGAATTTACACTAGACTCTGGTACTGAAGCGCTTGACGTATTACAAGGTTGTCAAATCGATTTCCCAGAATCAGGCTTTTTATCGAGTGTATCTGATGGCGATATCGTAACAAATGTTGATAGTGACGGTAACGTTGTAGATAGCGGTACAGGTTCATCATGGGCTACATACGACAACGTATGTTTCTCACAAGCTGTAGCTGGTTCTAACGCTGATGGTGTGTTTGCTTACCCAGAAGTTGAATATGAAAATGCAGGTACAATTGATGTAACAGAAAAAACAACATCAGTGTACTTAATGGCGAATTACGATACTGAAATGTTTGGTAAATTCATTCGCGGTAACTTTGGTCTTCGTATTGTAGACACAGAAGTAACTTCGATTGGCTTTAGAAATAGCTTTGACGTAGTAACAAGCGACACAGGTGTACTTTCTCTGGTTGAATCTGATAATGGTTCATTGGATAAAATAAAAAGCGGTGGTGACTACACGAAGTATTTACCAAGTTTTAACCTAGTTATTGACTACAGTGAAGATATTTTATTCCGTGCAGGTATATACCGTGGTATGTCACGCGCAGATCCATCTGATTTAGGTTACAGCCGTACATTCCAAGAAGATACAGAAGGTACAGCAACATCAATTAGCGATTTATTAGTGGGTGTAAATGGTTCTGGTAACCCGGACACTCAACCGCTTATGTCGTGGAACTACGATGCTGCGTTTGAATGGTACCCTAACGAAGATTCAATCTTAGCGTTAAGCTTATACTACAAACAGTTCAACGGTGGTTTTCAACAACAAACAGTAATTGAAGATTTTACTGTTGCCGGTGAAACTGTTTCATTACCAATTACTAACTCTGTTACATCAGATGAAGACAGTGAAATATTAGGTCTTGAAGCCTCATTTTCTTACCGCTGGGATAACGGCATCGGTATGAAATTTGGTTACAACTATGCAGACACTGATTTTGAGTTCCAAGATAGCTTATACGGCGATACGTTTGAGACTGACGTAGATGGTAATACTACACAGTTAACTGACGGTATTATTGAGTCGGCTTCAGTACCTGGTTTCTCAAAGCATGTATTTAGCAGTCAGCTGTACTACCAAATTGGTGGATTTGATACTGCTGTTATTTACAAATATCGTAGTGAGTATTTCCAACCATATACTACAAATGGTACTCGACTTCGTTATGTTGATGGCGTAGGTGTGTGGGAAATGCGCGCATCATACAAAATTGATGAGCACTTTAGAGTTAAAGCAGAAGCAATTAACTTGTTCAGTGCACCTAAATCACAAGACTTCTTTGTTGAAGGTAACTTAGGTGAAGTGAATGACTACGGCCCACGTTTATTCTTAGGTTTGAGCTACAAGCTATAATAATAGTTAAACATTAAATCACATTAAAAAGGCGGTTTTACCGCCTTTTTTGATCCTCAAATTCTTCAATTTTATATTTTCGATAACATCAACAAACAGTACTTAAAAACTCACTCCTAAATTACGCTACTTGACTAAAAACAATTAAATTGGTTAACCAATAATGCTGTTTATTCAGCACGCCCAACATCATCGGTTTCTCCTGCCTAAATTATTTCATTTTTAAAACGATAACTATTCTAACCTTTGTTATTGACAGCCCTATTTCTAATAGAATTTAAAAACCATAAATAACATCAACTTAAAATGTAAGTTTTGCTTTTAACTTGAAATTTAGTTAGGTTTTTCTATTTTGGTAATAACATATTGCATAATATTTGATCTAAATTCATTACCAAAAGGTTGACCTTTGTAGGTGTGGGTGTAAATATAAAGTTAAGGGTTTGTAATAATTAAGGGCTTTTAATAAAAACAATAAAGTAGCTGGTTAAACATAGCATTTCACACACACAGGAAAAAAACTATGAGTCACAAGTTATCTAAAATTACACTGGCAGTTATATCGGCAACCGCACTTGGTATGTCTTTGTCTACACAGGCGCAAGAAGCTCCAAAAAAAGCTGCAGACGATCTTGAGGTTATTGAGGTTTCAGGCATTCGACAATCGCTTACAAATGCGCTTGCACAAAAGCGTTCAGCAGATAGCCTTGTTGAGATTATTGAGGCTGTCGATATTGGTAAGCTACCAGATCAAAACCTCGCAGAAGTACTTGAAAATGTAACGGGGATTCAAATTACCCGTGAAGCAGGGGTAGGTACGGGTGTTCAAATTCGTGGTACCAATGCTAATCGTACAGAAGTGAACGGCGTATCAACAGTTGGCTCAGGGTCTGGACGAAGTGGCATTAGTTTTGAGGATGTATCAGCTGCAATCATCTCTGGTGTAGAAGTAATTAAGTCACCAGAAGCAAAAACAATCGAAGGCTCTGTGGGCGCAACAATAAACCTTAAAACAATTCGCCCGTTACAGTTAAATGAAACTCTAGGCTCAATTAGAGTCCAAGGTGAAGATAGTAGCTTATCAACAGATGGTGTGACTCCTAGGGTATCGGGTGCTTGGGGTGATAACTGGGAGCTTGATTCGGGCGGTAAGTTTGGTGTTGTATTTAGTGGTAGTTACAGTGAGCAAGACGTAACCGCATTTCGTCCTCGCGCAGATAGAGATAATTCGGTAGCCGCTGATAGTGGTGCTGCAAGTGCACAATCGTTTGATTTTCTACCAGTACAATTTTTAATTCAAGATTACGATAATTACGAATACGAGACAAAAAACTTCGCAGGTACATTTGAATATGCGCCAAACGACAATATGAAATTCTTTTTTGATGCAGTTGTTAATGATCAAGAGCGCCGCCAAGAAAGCTCAAGAGTACAAGCATCTGGCCTAAGTGATCTTAGAAATGTATCAATACCGAGTGAATTTAAAACAGTTAATTTTGGTTCACTTGACGGACAAAACCTGGGCAGCATACAGGCGGCCGTAAGAGGCGTGATTCCGGTTGAAGACGGTGGTGGCGATCCTAACTTACGTTTTTCTAGCGATACTAATTCACGCATCACAAAGAGCAAAATATTTAGAATAGGGGGCGAATGGCAAGGCGATAGATTATTTGCAAGTGTTGAAGCCTCAACCTCTCGTTCTGATTCAACTACACCAAGTTTTAATACAACGCTCAATTTTATAAATCCAAATGTCGCTACTAATTCGTCAAATGAAAACGGTACTCCTTTTGAGTATGATCTTACAGGTGATGCACTTACATTTGGCATTGCAACGGGGGAGGCAAACGCGCCAACAATGGCTCAATTACTCGACCCTGCAAATGTTGTTCTACGTGACGTAAACCAAGGGCAAGATGAGTCAGAAAATACAGAAGATGCGTTTCGTACAGATTTTACATATTACTTAGATGATGTAATAACGTCAGTCGATTTTGGTTACCGCTACAGTAAAACGAGTAGTGTGTCGGATCAAGTTCGCTCTAACGTTGGTTTAAGAAATATGGCTGATAGCCCAACGGGTGATTTATTTGCACAATTATTAACAGCGGGCCCAGATAACTTTAACGATGGTGATGGGCGAGCACTCTATATTCGTGATTTCTTACTTATAAACCCAGAGCTTGCATCCTCTGATCCACAAGCCGTATTAGCAGCGCTTAACCAAGCGATTGAAGCTAATAATGCAATAACGGGTTCTGATCGCGGTCCAATAAGTTCACCAACGTCTCAAGTAAATGCATTTTTTGATATTGAAGAAGAAACGCATGCCTTATACGCACAAGCTAATTTTGGTATGGCATGTTTCGCGGTAACTTTGGCCTACGTTATTTAGAGACTGAAGTTACATCGCTAGGTAACTCTGTTACTCAAGATGGAAGTGGCAACGAACTGGTTACTCAGCTAACGTCAAAAGGTGATTACGATTTCTTTTTACCTCGATTCAATTTAGCCGCGAATGTAAGTGAAGATGTGATTGTTCGTTTAGGTTGGTCAAAAGATATTAGGCGCCCAGATTTTGATGACCTATCTACATCTGTTACGTTTGGCACCAGCCCTAATAGTGCCGTTTCAATTGGTAATTCAGGCTTAGCGCCAGAAGAAGTAACCTCTTTCGATATATCTACAGATTGGTATTTTGCACCCGCTGCTTTGTTAAGTGTGGGGTACTTTCATAAAACACGTAGCGATTTGCACGTTACACAACAAGTTGACCCATTTGAAGACCCAAGCACAGGCTTTCGCGATACAAATGGTCCAGAGTGTGAAGGCGGCGGCATATTTAATCCAATTGCAGACATAAACGTGTTTGGCCCAGATGCTGGCGTAGGGTTATGTGTTCCTACGCAAACTACTATTAATGATTCAGGTGAAACAACACAGCAAGGTATTGAGCTTGCAGCTCAATACGACTTATCAAGTTTTGAAAAAGAGCTAGGTTGGGCATCAGGTTTTGGTGTGGTTGCTAACTATACCTATCAAGAATTTTCTGGTGGTGAATCATTTGACACTGCAACGAGTCGTGCAAATGCAGTTTTTGCATTAACAACCGGTAACCCGGATGCAGACATAAGTGCTAAGCAATCACTCATTGATCTGTCAGAAAACGCATATAATATTACATTTTACTATGAGAAATACGGTCTATCTGCTCGAGCGCGTTACACGTGGCGCGAAGGGTACCGTTCAACTGACTTTGGTAGCACCTCGAGCTTTCCATGGGGTTTCCCTGTTGTACAAGAAGACAGAGGGCAGCTTAATGCCAGCATAAGTTATGATGTGAACGATCAGCTAAATATCGGTATTGAAGCCGTTAACTTAACTGAATCAGAAGTTAGCCAGTCTTGTGTTAACGAAGGTGCTTTACTTTGTTTCCAAGGTATTACAGACCGCCGTATTACATTTGGCGCAAGCTATAGATTTTAAAAGTTATAGTTAAATCGAGTCTATGAGTGTGTGTATTTAAAGACGCTAAAAGCAAGCCACCTGGCTTGCTTTTTTTCACCTAAAATTAGTTAATATTTTTAAGAATGATTTATTCCACTTTGTATTTTACTTTTAAATACTGTTAAAGCGGCAATGTCTTGCGACACTGCCACCAGTAATTATACCAACCTGCATAAATCTTTGATCAATTTAACGAATTAAATTACACTATAACGTCGTTAAAAATTTTTTATTTAGAACAACTAGATACAAAAATTTTTGCCTAGTTCTAGCGTAATTTTCTTAACGTTAAATAGACCCCGTATATAAGCAGATTGGTATTATTATCGAGATAGTATTAAACCAATACCGTTACTTCTTAACCTTACCCTTAAGAACATAAATTTCACCATCGAAACTGCCTTGTATCGTCAGTCCTTGGCTTGCTAACTCTTGTAAATATTCGATATGGTCATTAGTGATATGCTGGCCTGGGACTAAAAGCGGAATGCCCGGTGGATATGGAGTAACTAAACCTGCACAAATGCGGTTGTTGCTTTTACTGATAGGCACAGATTCGCGGTCGCCATAAAAAGCATCGCTTGGAATACACGCCAAGTCTATGGCAGGTAAATTTTCAGGTAAGCGGGCTCTACGCGTCGATTTCGATAGTTTTACCTTACCGCTGTCTAGCTTTTTCAACGCATTGTACAAACGAATTATTTTTGAGCGCGTGCCGCCAAGCGTAAGTAAAACCAAAATGGTGCTGTGTGTGTATTTTTCTATCTCTAGCCCAATTTCATCCAGTAGATATTTATGAATATCTTTTAATGAGTAAGGTAGCTCACTAATATCAATAAGGATTTTTAATGGGTCGTGGCCCATGTTATCACCACTAAAATGCGGGAATATTTCCATAAAGTCTTGCTTAGCTAATACTTTAATTTGCTTAAGCGAGGCCATCTGTTGTTTAAACTCTTCAACATGATTTAGTAGCGCATTGAGCAGCTTATAGCCTTCCATCTCTAATTGCTTTTGGCACACGTCAAGCGATGCAATAAGCTGATATTTAGGCGATGTACTAGCGTAGATACTATAAATCTCTCGAAAGAAATCGGCATCAAAATCGGGGTCGTTAATATGAATATAAGACGCTTGAGAAAACGCCGATACTACTTTATGCGCCGAATGCGTAATGTAGTCAGCCCCAGCATGTATCGCAGAATAATGACGAAAACTAGGATGAAACAAAGAGTATGCAAACCAGGCTTCATCTATAAACACCTTAATACCATATTGATGAGCATAATCTACGACTTGTTTTAGGTCGCTAAGTAGGCCATCGTAAGTACAACCGGTAAGCACTAGTAATTTAGCATCAGTATTGTTTTCAATTGCTAATTTGATGTCGGCTAACGACGGTGGCGCGAAAATGCCATATTTTGGATTTAAGATACTCGCCAAATAAATGGGGTAACTAGCTGATTGCAAGATGCCATAGTGTACGGACTTATGGCAATTACGGTCGACAATTACTTTATCTCCCTTGCGCAGCAGTGTCTGCAAGATGATTTTATTTGAGGTAGATGAACCATTTGTAACAAAGTAGGTGTGCTTAACCTCAAACGTAGCCGCGGCTGATTCTTGAGCGCGACCAATGGTATTGGTGCTGTCTGATAATGAACCTAGCGAGTCTACCGAAACCGACAGGTCGCCAACAAATACATTACGGCCGTAAAACTGATAAAAATCTTTGATGTAAGGGGAGTTTCTAAAGCTAGAACCCCCACTATGACCAGGTGTGTGCCAAGAGTCGTTTGCTTCACCGACGTAACGACGATACGCCGTCCAGAATGGCGTTTCAGAGCGGTCGTCAAAATCGTTGATCATATAACCTAAAATCGCTTCTGGGTCAGAAATCACTTCATCTTTAAAAAAGAAAGATTCAATTTCTTCTGATTCGTTTACGATCTCCAGCCCTTTAGTGTCGTCGCCAATAACATAAACCGGCAGCTCGAGACGAATTGCCTTTAAATCCTCGATAAAGCGGCTATACATCCGCTCACCCACTTTGTTGTGCATATCCCAGCTTAGAACTACGGCTTGAATATCACCATCTTCCTCTACACATTCCAGCGCGTGTTTAAGCTCGAGGCATTCAATAATATCGATATGGATATCGTCTCGCTCAAAGTTAGGAATGGTCTTTGACAGATTAGTTGAAAGCCCTTGTAAGGTGGCTGGGTCTTGTTCAATTATCAAGATACGAAGTAGAGGTAGCATAGAGGGTTTCGCAATATAATTTTATAATGCTCACTAGCATAACCAAAGGAGTGAGCGTTGTGAAATTAATACTTTGATAATGTTCTATTAATAGTCACATTCTGCGGGTTATCTAAATTAAATTACAAAAATATTGCTAGGCCTTGGGTTAAAAATACGACTCAATTTATTGTTAGTGAGCGTTTAGTTAATGCGGCGCAATTTATTAATAATATAGAATCGACTGGCAGCTAAACGATTAGCTATCTTATCACTAGAGTTCGAATAGAAGTGTGCTAGCCAAGGTTTAACCTGTTAGTTATCAAATACGATAACTTGATTTTTACCAGCACTTTTAGCTTGATATAACAGTTTATCTGCGTTTTCATATAATTTTTCAAACTTACAGTGTTTTGTATCGCCTTTATCTACACCAGCACTAATTGTAACTCTTTGCAATTCAGGTGATATATCAGTTAAATTAAGACTCGCAATTGCCTCTACAAGCCGTTGTGAAATCATTTTTACAATTTCAACATCATGGCTAGGAAAGAAAACTACAAACTCTTCTCCGCCATATCGCCCTACAATATCTTTCTCTCTAGTTTGAAATTTTAGAGCATGGGCTACTCTTTGAAGGACTTTGTCACCAGCATTATGTCCAAATTGATCATTGATGAGTTTAAAGTTATCTATATCTGCAATTAGTAAAAAGCCGCTTTGTTTATCTAAGCGTGAAACTTGTTCATGGAAGCCTCTCCTATTTAATACTTTTGTCAAAGGGTCGATTAACGATTCATTAGTGATGGTTATATTTAGTCGTTTTAATCTTTTAATATGTCGAAATGAGAAAAGTAAAATTAGAATGAAAAAGCTAAGATTAATGAACAGAATTATATTTAACCTAATATGATCAGCCGCTTTGTTTTGCCAATCTATTTCGCTTGGAAATGCAAAGCTACTGAATAAAGAAAGGCTAATTAGTGCTAAATTTAAAATATACATTTTTTGATAAAGTAGAAACACAAATTAGGCAACTTATAAATGAATGTAATAATAGACCTTGAATACCAATACTTAAATAGGGCCCAATCATCTTTGCATCAGATACATCTAGCAAAACACCCCATGAAACAACCAGGTATAAAAATCCAATTAAGAGTAGAGATAAAGATATCGTTTCAGGCTTCAACTTAGTTACATACGTTGAAAATAAAATTATAAGAAGTAATGAGCTTATAGAAGATAAAACAGTCATCGGCTCAAACCAAAAACTTGGGGCCTCAATAAAAGAATGATTTTCATTAGCTTCCCAAAACTCAGGAAAGGTCAAAACCTGTAAAAGATCGACATTTGAAAATATGATCAAAAGTTCTTCAAATGTTACTCCCGCAACAGACTCGTTAAAAGCAATAAAGGTGATAAAGCCATTTGAAAGCCAGATACAGAAGGCTGAAGTAATTGCTAAAAGCAAATTGTATAATTGAGTTTTACCACTATAGCTTTTCAACTCGTTATTCCGTTTTTTCTTTAAACTCACACAAGTCTTCAATAATACAGCTGCCACACTTTGGTTTACGCGCTACGCAGGTGTAACGCCCGTGCAGTATTAACCAATGGTGAACGTCTACTTTAAATTCTTTTGGTACAACCTTTTCAAGCTTTTGTTCTACAGCGACAACATCTTTACCCATGGCAAGCTTGGTACGGTTAGATACACGAAATATATGTGTATCCACGGCTATTACAGGCCAGCCAAAGGCGGTATTGAGTACAACATTAGCTGTTTTACGGCCAACGCCTGGTAGAGCCTCTAACGCTTCACGATTTTCTGGCACGATGCTGTTATGTTCATCCACCAAAATTTGGCACATTTTGTACACGTTGGCAGCTTTAGAATTAAATAAGCCAATGGTTTTTATATAATCACGCAGTGTGTCGTGCCCAATATCTAAAATGGCTTGGGGTGTATTAGCAACAGGGAACAACTTTCGAGTGGCTTTATTAACGCCTACATCGGTTGCTTGCGCTGAGAGTGTTACTGCTACTAGTAACTCAAACGGGCTTGAATATTCAAGCTCTGTAACTGGGTGCGGGTTATCGTCGCGCAGGCGCGACAGTATTTGGTGACGTTTTTCTTTATTCATGCAACTTAAAACGTATTAGTGCTAATTGTTGCTCTAATACGTTTTCCCCTTAAGTTAAGCTAGTAACACGTGCTCGAGGGCCTTTTTCAGCCTCTGGCGGTGCAACTTGTTTTGATTTTATTTGTGCGTCAATTACGTTTTTTGCAGCAATAAGTAGCCCAAGCCCTAAAAAGGCACCCGGTGGTAAAATTGCGAGTAAAAATTGGTTATCAAAGTTAAATACTTCTATGCGCAAGCTCTGTGCCCATGGGCCAAGTAATAAGTCGGCACCGTCAAACAGCGTACCTTGGCCGATTAGTTCGCGCATAGTACCTAATACTAACAGTACAGCCATAAAGCCTAAGCCCATCATTAAGCCGTCAAATGCTGATAAATGAACAGGGTTTTTAGAGGCATATGCTTCGGCGCGGCCAATAATGGCGCAGTTAGTTACAATCAACGGAATAAAAATTCCCAATGATTGATATAAACCAAAGGTATAAGCGTTCATAAGTAATTGAACTATTGTTACAAAGCCCGCGATGATCATTACAAATACAGGTATACGAATATCTTTTGGCACCCAGTTACGCACAATTGATACGGTAACATTAGAGCCTATTAGTACGAGTAAAGTTGCTAAGCCTAAACCTAAGGCATTTGTTACAGTTGAGGTAACGGCAAGCAGTGGACATAAACCTAAAAGCTGCACAAGGGCAGGGTTATTTACCCACATACCATCTTTGTATAATGTTTTTAACTCACTCATTTAGCTACCTCCATACATTCGGCATTAGGTGCTGCAAAAATATCATCAAAATTAGTTTGTGCGAACAATACGGCATTTTTAACAGAGCCCACAACAGCACGTGGCGTTATGGTCGCGCCTGTAAATTGATCAAACTGGCCGCCATCTTTTTTAACAGCCCAGCGAGCGTCTTCTTCGCCTTCAACCGTTAAGCTTTTAAATGTTGTGATCCAAAGTGATTTTTTAACTTCTACTTTGTCGCCTAAACCAGGGGTTTCTTCGTGTTTAGTCGTACGCACGCCAGCAATAGTGCCATCACTCAATACAGCTGTTAATAAGTTAATATCGCCACTGTAGCCGTTTGGCGTAACATGCCTAATAACAACAGCGACTGGTTTATTGTTTTTACGAGCACGGTAAATTACTTGGTTTGCGTGTGGGCCTAGCTTTTCGTCAGTAATAATTACGCAATCTTGCGATAATTGATTGTCGTACGATTTTGGGTCGAGCACTTCTTGTAGCTGCGCAGTAAGTTGCAGTTGTTCTTGCTCTGCAATTTTATCGGCAGTAAGCGCGTTGATAGAGGCAACTAAGCCCGTTGTTGCTAACGCAAACGCAGTTAAAATAGCACCATTTTTAGCCATTGACGAAATGATCATTTTACTGCTCCATGGCCATAAGTACGTGGCTGTGTGTAGTAGTCTATTAGCGGCACTGCAATATTAATCAATAATACGCTAAATGCGATGGCATCAGGAAAACCACCAAAGGTACGAATTAAATAAATTAGTAAGCCAATTAGCGCGCCATAAATTAAGCGCCCTTTGTTAGTTGTTGCTGCAGATACCGGATCGGTTGCTATAAAAAAGGCACCCATCATAGTGGCACCACTTAATAAGTGAAATAGGGTGCCCGGCTCTGTACCAGGTGATGCGATATAACCAATAGCACTACATACAGCTAAAGTTACGATAAAACTGACAGGGATATGCCAGTTAATTATTTTTGCTTTTAATAAGTATAAACCACCCACTAAAAAGCCTAAGTTAACCCACACCCAACCAAGGCCAGCCCATTCGTTAAATAATGGCTTTTGCATGCTTTCGGTAACGGTTAAACCGTGTGCTATGTCTGTTTTAACAGTATCCAGCGGTGTTGCCATTGTTAGGCCATCAACCCCTGCACGTACTTGATCTAGGCTAAACCCAGAGGCCGTAAAATCGGTGAATATTAGCCTTAGCTGATCAGCAAAGCCTATTGGCGTATTTATTAAATCGGTGACAGGCAACCATGCGGTCATTTGCACTGGGAACGAAACTAAAAGCAGTACATAAGCCGCCATTGCTGGATTGAATAAATTAAACCCAAGGCCGCCATAAAGCTGTTTAACTATAACAATAGAAAATAAACAGCCAATAACGATTATCCACCAAGGGGCAAGTGGAGGGATACTCAATGCCAATAACACGGCAGTAAGCCACGCACTGCCATCACTTAATGCAGGCCAAACAGGGCGCTTTCGTATTAGCATTATTGCAGCTTCAAATACGCTTACAGCAACAAGCGCTAGTACCAGTTGAATAAGCACACCTGTACCAAAAAAGAAAACTTGAGCAATTAGCCCAGGAATACACGCAGCAATAACGCTAAGCATTAATCGCGTTAACGATTTATGGCTGTGATTATGCGGCGAACTGGCCATGGTTAATTTCATGACTGATTATTTCCTTCTTTTTGTAACTTTTTAGCTTTTGCTCTCGCAATTGCAGCAGCCACGGCGGCTTTTTTCTTATCGTCGGCTGATTTAGATTTATCTGCGTTAATAAGAACTGATGAGTCATCGGTGTTACTTTCTGCACTCTTAGGTGCTGCGCTATCAACTTGTAGCTCTTGGGGCTGAGTTTGTTCGGTAACATCTAGTGCTTTAGCCGCTTTTTTAGCTTTAGCACGAGCTATGGCCGCAGCTACGGCTGCTTTTTTGTCATCAACAGGTGCATCAGTTTGTGGCTCTTCACTTGCTGCTTGTTCAGCGTTATCTAATGCTTGTGCTGCTTTTTTAGCTTTAGCTCGAGCAATGGCTGCAGCGACTGCTGATTTTTTATCATCAACGGGCGCAGTATCGGCCGATTCATCTGTTTGAGATTTTTGCTCTTTATATTTACGCGCTTGCTCTTTACGTAGTGCGCGCTCTTTTGCTACTTCGCTGTTGTCAGGTTCTAATTCAGCAGATTGATCGCCTAGCTTTTTAGCTTTAGCGCGTGCAATAGCGGCTGCAACAGCTGATTTTTCATCGCCGTTATCTGATTTATTTTTAACGCGGGCTAGTGCCTCTGCTACTTTTTGCTTTTCGTCAGCAGATTTAGCGGCAGGTTTACGTTTATGGCGGTTTTGACGTTCTTCTTGCTCGCGATCTAAACGCTCTTTTCGTGCATCAAAACGCTCTTTTGCTCTGTCGGCTTTAATTTTGTCAGCTTGTTGTTCTTTAATTTCAACTTTGGCTATACGGTAGTACTGTACAAGAGGGATTTCGCTTGGGCACACATATGCACAAGCACCACACTCAATACAGTCAAATAAATTATGCTCTTGTAGTTTGTCGTACTCTTTTGATTTAGCAAACCACTGCAATTGCTGTGGTAATAAAGAAGCAGGGCAGGCATCGGCACAAGCGCTACAACGTATACAGGCTTTTTCAGGGCCGGGCTCCGCAAGCTCTTTATGATCAGGCGCTAAAATACAGTTAGTTGTTTTAACTATGCCAATACGCACTGTGGGTAGCGTAAAGCCCATCATTGGGCCGCCCATTACAACACTTTGCTGCGGTACAGGTGAGAAACCTTGGCAATCAAGTAAATGCTTTATTTCAGTGCCAAGTAGTGCCCATACATTCCCAGGCTTATGAATAGTGTTACCTGTTACCGTAACTATACGTTCAATGAGTGGTTTACCTTCATAAACGGCTTGTTGTACGGCAAACAAAGTCCCGGTGTTATGCACTAAAATACCAATATCGGCAGGAATACCAATGCTAGGAACTTCACGGTTAGTAAGTAATTTAATTAATTGCTTTTCACCGCCAGATGGATAAATAGTGGGCACCGTTTGAATAATAATTTTTGAGTTATGCTCAGCTGCTTGCTTCATTGCTGCAATAGCTTCTGGCTTATTATCTTCTATACCCACAATGCACAGCGTTGGATTTAAAAGTTGCTGCATTATTTCAATGCCTTGGATAACTTCTTTAGCGTGTTCGCGCATTAAAACGTCATCGGCAGTAATATAAGGTTCGCACTCAACAGCATTTACAATTAAAAATTCGATAGGTTGCTTGGTATCTGCTTTTACATAAGTAGGAAAACCAGCACCACCCATACCGCTAATACCGGCTTGGTGAATAATATTTATCAGCTCGTCATGACTAAGCTCAGCAGGATTTTTATTTTTATTTAGAGCTACCCATTCGTCTTTGCCGTCTGGTTCAATAATAACACTTAGTTCAGGTAGGGCCGATGGGTGTGCTGATGGCATAGGTGCAATATCAGTAACCACGCCAGAGCTTGGCGCATGCACAGGTACCGACCAGTTAGCAGCAGGCGCTGTAAGTGGTTGACCTTTTAAGACGTGTTGGCCTTTTTCTACAAGTAACTTACCGTTTGCACCTATGTGCTGCTTAAGCGCAACAATGAGTTTGTCGGGCAAAGGTAGGCGAGTGATACTCGCACTATTAGAGAGTGATTTTTGTTGTGGTGGGTGTATGCCGCCAGGAAATGCCCACACGGTGCCTTTTTTTATTTGTTCAAGTAACTTGTCCACTCAAACCTCTAATCTATTTGTGTAACAGGAATAGCATCTAGCTGCCATTTCCAGTTTTGTTTAGTTTCGGCTACAGGTAGCATATCAATGCAATCTACAGGGCAAGGCTCAACACATAAATCACAGCCAGTACATTCATCAATTAACACAGTGTGCATTTGACGAGTAGCGCCTAAAATAGCGTCAACCGGGCAGGCTTGAATACATTTGGTACAGCCAATACATTCATCTTCGCGAATATAAGCCACTGTTTTTATAGGTTCTGCTTGCTCGCCACCGGCAAGTGGTTTTTCATCAACACCCATTAAGCCGGCAAGCTTTTTCATGGTTGATTCGCCGCCCGGTGGGCATTTATTTATTTCATCGCCATTGGCTATGGCTTCGGCGTAAGGGCGACAACCCGGGTAGCCACATTGTCCGCATTGAGTTTGCGGCAAAATAGTATCAATTTGCTCAACAATAGGGTTACCTTCAACGCGAAAGCGAATTGCTGCAAACCCTAAAATAAGTCCAAAAATGAGTGCTAGCGAACCAATCGCTATCAAGGCATAAAACAAGGTCATATTAAAACTTCACTAATCCAGTAAAACCCATAAACGCCATCGACATTAAGCCTGCAGTGATCATTGCAATAGAGGCGCCTTTAAAAGGCGTAGGAACGTCAGCAGCAGCTAAACGCTCTCGTAGTGCTGCAAACAATACAAGCACTAAAGAAAAACCAACCGCAGCACCAAAACCATACACTGCAGATTGTAAAAACGAATGATCTTCTTTGATATTTAATAAAGCCACACCTAATACCGCACAGTTAGTGGTGATCAGCGGTAAAAATATGCCTAATAAACGATATAGAGTAGGGCTTGTTTTACGTACAACCATTTCGGTAAATTGCACTACAACGGCAATCACTAAAATAAAGCTCATGGTGCGTAAAAAGGCGATATCCAGAGGGATTAAAATATATTGATTAACTAAATAGCTAGTTACAGAGGCAAGAGTAAGCACAAACGTGGTTGCCAAAGACATACCAATCGCCGTATCAAGCTTACCTGATACGCCCATAAACGGACATAAGCCTAAAAATTGTACTAATACAAAGTTATTAACCAGAACGGTTCCAATCAATAACAAGACATATTCTGTCATGTGTGCCTCACGCTATAATAAACGTGGGTATTATCCTTTTTTCTTTATCGATTAACAACACATGAGAAGCAAATAAACGACTCAATCAGTAATGATATTAAAGTGACTTAAGATTTCAGGGGTAATTAGAATAGGATCGATATTATATGGCTTTAAAATATCTTTAAATTGATCGTGCTCTTGGTATAAATCTAATAGTGCTTTATTAAATAGGGCAATTTGTTCAGGAGATAATTGAATTTTATTAAAACCAATAAAATAGGGGGATTCGCTTTGTAAAAAGGCCAAATTAACATGATGTAAGTTAAATTGTTTTAGCCTAGCGCGTGCTTGTAAAGTATTGGCAAAGTACCCATCTATACGATTGTTTTCTATCATTTTTACACCCGTGCCATTGGCATCGGTGAGTAAAACAATATCAAATTCCCTCAATCCGTCTTTAATCATTTGTTGCTGTATTTTGATTAGTTGAAAAGATGCATTTGAAGGGCCAAAAACAGCAATTTGCATTTTTTGTAGATCATTGAGGCTTTTGATGGTTTTTTTTGCACCCTCAGGTTGAAAAAAGGCATATTGCATTTTCATAAGCGGGATCGAAAAATAAAGCCATTCGTCACGGTCAAGATTCCAGCCCATAGGAAAGTTTCCTTGAGCTTGCAGGTTTTTTAACATGAGCTTAGAGCGACGATTTGGTACGCTGATAAACTCACATTTATAATTGAGGCGTTTACACGCTAAGGTAAGTATATCAACAAAGGGGCCAGCGGCATTATCGTGTTCATCAACAAATGAAAATGGAGGATAGTTGTGAGTGCTAAAAACTAATTCTTTTTGCGGGCCGTTTGCGTACAAACTCAAAGGCATAATAAAAAGTATAATAAAGGTAATTACTCTTTTCATGATGCCTCCAATAGACTATATGTCTTTAGGTTTTTCTATGTAATAACCTTGAACGCCATCTAAACACAACGTTTCTATAATGTGCTTTTCTTCTTGGCTCTCAACGCCCTCAGCAAATACGCTAACACCAATGCGGTGGGCTAAATCGACCATTAAGCGCATAAAGTACTGATTGTTTTTATCGTCTTCGAGGCCGCGAGTATAACTTGCGTCCATTTTAATAAAGTCAGGTTTTAAATCTCGGAAAAACTTAAATGAAGTTAAGCCAACACCAAAACGTTCAACTGTAACGCGTGCGCCAACACGGTGAACCATGTCGATAAAGCGCTTACTAGCCTTGATGTTTTGCTGTAAACCAAACTCACTTACTTCAAATACAAGTTTAGATGCAATATGCGTATCTTTCAATAATCGGCGCTCTAGCCAAATTACAAACTGATCGTTGTGTGCACTAGAGGCTGTTACATTTAAACCAAAAAACTTTTCAGATAAATTACGGCTTTTAACCTTTTCAAGAGAAGAGTCTATTATCAGGCGATCAATTTCTATTGCCATATCAAGCTTTTCGGCCATCGCTAAAAAAGAAGCGGTAGGCAGTACTTGATTGTCTTCTGTTTTAAATCGAACTTGTACTTCAGCGTAGGCTTTTATGCTTTTACCAAGCGGCATAATGTTTTGCATCACCAAATGCACACGTTTAGATTCAATAACTTCTTTAATAACCTTACGCCAGTTTTGATTACCAAAACCCGCACTTACGTTATTAACTAAATCGGTTTCACGTTGTACGTGCCATGCGTTTACTTGTTTTGATTGCGCCATACTCATCGCGTTATCAACAACAGAAAGCAATTCGCCTAACGGCTTACCTTTTTCGTAACCTACAATACCCGTATTAGCTACCGAGCTTAACTCTTGGTTTTGTTGGTACTGCGTGAAGCGCGATTGCAGGTTTTCACCAAAGCGCTCAGCTTCTTTTAAAGGAATGTGGGGGAGTACTACCGCAAAGTCAGAGCTGTTTAATCTAAATATTTGGCTGCCAGTGTAAGTGCCGCTTATGTGCTTAATAATATCGGCAACGCCTTTTACGTATTCATCACCTTTTTGATAACCACGGCTTTGGTTTATAGCTTGTAGTTCGCTACAACGAACCATAGCTAAAGAACCAAATGTACTTTGCTCAGTGTTTTCAATATTTTTTTCGTAGTACTCAACAAACATATTACGATTACCAAGCGAGGTAATTACATCTTTGTACGCTTCATGCTTAATAGTCATAGCAGCGCTTTGTATGTCTTCGTTTTTGTTTTTTAAGAAATGTGATAACCGATTAAAGCTAGGTACTAAATCTTTTCCCATTTTTTTCAATCGAGTGCCATCTAGTGCTGTTTCTAAATCATTATCAACTTGGTTTTGATTGATATAAATATCGATAATGTCAGCAACTGTTGTACTTATGTTTTTATTTAAATGGTAAAAAATAGATTTCATTAGAATTATTGGAATAATAACTAAAATGGCAGAAATCAAAATAACAATAAAAAGGGAGGTTTGTAGCTGCGACGCTAAATGCTCAATGTTAAGTACAAATTCAACTTTTATATCTGAGGCGTCATTTACAGCAAACTGAGGGCGCACTGAGTTAAAGTTAGAGAGTACAAAATCAGCAAACATTGGTAATTGAGTAGGGGGGTTAATGCTAAATATTTCAGCCCCTTGGTAATCTCTTAGAGTGAAACTTGAAAACGTTTTACCATCTGCAATTGATTGTTTTAAATTTTGAGCAGAAATATCGTCTAAAGAAAGGTCATTAATATACTTAGTAACAGTAGTTTGCGCACTTTTTTGTGCATCACTTACCGCAGTATCAAAGCTTATAGATATGAAGTAGCTTCCTGCTGCAACACACAATAACCAAGAGATAATTTGTATAAAAATAAGTTTTTTAAATCCAGCCATGTTTTCAGTCTTTTAATAATTCAAAAGGGAAGGAATCAAGTCCTTGATTAATAAACTAAGTACAGCGCATTAAGGAATAAACTAATGCTTTAGTTATATAAGGAAGAGTAGTGGAATTAGCTTGAGATGTCTATGAAATTCTTAGAATTGGCTCCCCCTCCCCGACTCGAACGGGGGACCTGCGGATTAACAGTCCGTCGCTCTAACCAACTGAGCTAAGGGGGAACTAAAAGTAGTGATATTATTATGATGATTTGGCTCCCCCTCCCCGACTCGAACGGGGGACCTGCGGATTAACAGTCCGTCGCTCTAACCAACTGAGCTAAGGGGGAACTACATCATAAACATAAACTTGGCTCCCCCTCCCCGACTCGAACGGGGGACCTGCGGATTAACAGTCCGTCGCTCTAACCAACTGAGCTAAGGGGGAATCGTTTATGGTTGAAAAACTTGGCTCCCCCTCCCCGACTCGAACGGGGGACCTGCGGATTAACAGTCCGTCGCTCTAACCAACTGAGCTAAGGGGGAAGCGTCTTGCCTTTCAACGGGGCGAAATATTAATGACCGCGCCGCAAAGTGTCAACATATAAAAGTCATAAATTGAAAAAAGAGGTTTATTCGTTGTTTTTGTGTTCGATCTGCGTGTTTTATAGCTCTATTAAAGTTACTTTTTTAAAAATTTAAGAATAACAATGTGACTTTTATTATTGCTGAGTCTTCAAATTGGTTAAATTAAACACGGTATTAAAGTGGCTTGTTATTAAAAAACAACTCAAAAACATAAAAACTCATTTTTTACTTAGCGATATTTT